>JASBZJ010000008.1 GCA_029983495.1 Porphyromonas sp. | reverse complement strand
TAGCATCTATTTCAGGAATTCCCCTAGAACTTCTAAGATCATAGAAAACATTACCAAAGAGATCTTTCTGAGGAATAAGCTTACCATTTTCTTTCCATTTTAATATGGTAGCCTTCGATACCCCTAAAAGCTGAGCAATATTGCTAAGACTTACAGAATTATCCATATCTAAAAGTTATCAAATCCTTCGTATGTTCGAAACGCAAAGCGAAATAAACTGCCAAATAAGTTAGGAGAAAGTTCTGAAAGTTCATCATAAACACTATTCTCTATTCCCGAGTACGATAGTTCTTCTAATACGTCATCAAAAATAATAGGTAATGAAACACATAGTTTATAAAAGGCTAATTTATCCTGAAAAACAATATCATAAAACCTATCAATTGATACTTTTCTTATTCTATCATGGGAGTATGATTGCTTATCAACCGAAGTTTTCCACTTTACATCTTGCGATCGCTTTGCAATTACCTCAACTAATAAACATAAAGCTTTATCATCCACTAAAAGTTGGTTTTGCATTTTCATATAAGTTTTCTGGGATGAAGCAGCATTCATTGTGTTATGCTTATTCTTCATCTCTACATATATATGCCTTTCTCTGTTTAGCAAATCAAAGCCTTCCCTTGGAACTTCCCACCCATCGTCTGCAAAAGCAAAAAGGTTCTGGTGAAAGTATCCTATTTTATTGGTATTACTTTTATCTATTTGACGTAAACATTCATCAGCAATAGTTTCTTCAAAACTCTTCCCATAAATCTTCGAATCAAAAGTAAGTTTTATAGGGTCAACAATATTTCTATTGAACGATGCTAGGTTAATACTTGTACGATATTCCTGTACTGTGCGCTTTACATGTTCAAATATTTTTTCGTTTGAAATAAAGCCTAATTTATAGTCTCTCACGGCAAGTTACATTTTTACGAGATAAAGAATTGAACATCGTTATTTAGCAATAACCACAGCTATGTAAAGCATCAACAACTTTATTTAGGTGCTTTTGGGTTTCGGTACAAATAGGCACTAAGGGTAGGCGTAAAGTATCGTTTTCTATTACACCAATTCGTTTAAGCAAAGCTTTTATACCCGCAGGATTACCATCCTCGAATAATACATGGTAAAGCTCACAGCAATCCTCATCAAGTTGTAAAGCATGCTCTGGAATCGACTCAACGTTTTGCAACACTTCGTCGATAATATTTTTTACCACGTTAGGAAATGCATTGGCAACAACCGAAACAGCTCCTTTGGCACCCACTTTCAAAAACTCAAGCGTGTGACAATCATCACCACTTAAAACTGTAAACTTGTTATCGAGCATAGTAACAAGCTCTTTCACACGTTCTACTTTTCCACTCGATTCCTTTACAGCAACAATTTTAGTAGGGTATTTATTACGAAGTTTCAATAGCGTATTAGGAAGTAAATCGCACCCCGTACGCCCAGGGATATTGTAAACAATTATAGGTACAGGCGAAACCTCAGCAATAGCCGAGAAATGCTGAAAAAGCCCTTCCTGTGATGGTTTATTATAGAAAGGTGTTGATGATAACAATCCATCAATGCCCTCAAAGTTACTTTGCTTAATTAAATCTACAAGCAAAGCGGTATTGTTCGAAGCCATACCAACTACAAGGTTAGTAGTAGTACTCTTAACCCTATTGATAACAAACTTAGTAGCCTCAATACGCTCCTTAGGAGTTATAGTAGGCGATTCGCCAGTAGTTCCAAATAGTATAAGATTTTCAACGTTTGCCTCGAGTACTCTTTCGAGTAAACGCTCAAAGGAAGGGTAATCGATATCGCCTTCAGTAGTAAAAGGTGTTGCTAAAGCAACTCCTGTTCCACAAAAAAGGGCTTGATTATGTTGTATATTGGCTGGGTAATGCATGGCTGTAGTAGAACGCTTTTTAGTTATATATTACAAGCAAATTTACAAAGAAAATCGTTGCCCTAAGGAATAGGTATTTATACTGCCAACAAACTCATTAAAGCTACTAATACCACAGTATCATACTTAGCAAACTTATTATAAGGTAAAACGAACATCATTCAATGCAGTTCTATGTTTGCACATTTCATTTTGTTGGTATTCTGTAACGAACCGTACAAACTTCATCTACATCATCATAATGATAACCTATTTGAAAACTCTAAAGGGTATAGTAATAGTAATATCACTGTCGATAATGTCGATAACTATATTTATATATCATTTAATATGCTGTTTATTAATGAGTTATTTATTTCATTCCGCTGTCGATAATTCTGTTGAAAGTTTGTCGAAAACTTTCAGTAACTCGGCTTGCTATTAACGAGTTTAATTATTATGGAAATGGAGGTTTTTATTTATGTTACAAGATGATTGAAAAGTTTTGAACGGGTTATCGACAGGTATTTGCTAAGTTATGAACATGATGCTATAATAGCTTTACTAAGCCACCTGGAGACAAGGTTATCCCTTCATCCAAAGAGCGATAAGGTATTGTAGGTTGAAGCCCTTGTGTACTACAGTTCGGATAATGAGTAATAAAAGTGTATTGTTTGCCCTCGCTATGTGCAATTAAGTTTAGTAGTTTTTGATAAGTACCAGGGGTGGGTTCAACAATAATAGTGGTACCACTGGGTAGGTTGGGAAAAGGATCGTTTAAGTTATAGTGATAAAGGTTATACGTATCAATCGGTCTTTTTTCCTTGGAATAATTCTTTTTCAGGCTTTGTTTAATCTTCCATTGAACAACATGTTTTACAATAGCTTGCATAAATATGTTGTTTGGGTGATGTTTTTGATAGAACAAAAGCATAGCACCATAAAAAGCTGGGTAATAGCGTTTAGAATTAAAAGCTGCACTTTCGCTTTCGCCTTTATAATGTAGCATAGGAATAGGTAGGTAACGGATGTTATAACCATTTTTAGTAATGCTGTACGAAAGGTCGACATCTTCGCCATACATAAAGAATCGTTCATCGAGTAAACCTGCCTTTTCTAGGGCTTGGCGACGCATAAACATAAATGCTCCACAGAGTATATTTGCTTTACCTGCTTTATGTTTTTCATTTAACCCCATATAGTAACCATTAAAAAGGTGGCAGTTAGGGAATTTCGAACTTAACCCTATTATTTTACAGCAAGTGTTCCATAACGAAAAGGAGCCTCTTCGGCACTCGGGTTTGTAGTTTCCCTCAGCATCGTGCATTCTTATTCCTATAGCTCCACATGCAGTGTTATTGTTCATTTCCTCAAGGCAGGCTACTAATGTATTTTCACCAATAATTGTATCGGGGTTAAGTAATAGTACAAAAGGAGCTGACGAACTACGAATAGCCTGGTTATTCGCCTTCGAAAAACCAACATTTTCAGTATTGGAAATATAGTTTACTTCGGGAAAACGTGCTTTTAAATATGGAACACTATTGTCATTTGAATTATTATCTACAACCCATATAGCAGTTGGGATGTTTTTACTTGCTGCAAGAACTGACTTAATAGTTTGTTCAACAAACAAGGGAACTTTGTAGTTTACTATTATAACATCTATAACAGCCATAAGCTAAAGAAAATAGTGAAAAGGTTAGGTAATTTGTGTTTTGTGTAGATTGGTATGCGAATGTGATTTTATGGTACAGGGTCGTAACCCGATTTTCCTCCTGGATGACAACGAATAATGCGATTAATTGAAAGCATTAAACCTTTTACTGGACCGTGTTTTTTTAATGCTTCTAATGCGTAGGCTGAGCAAGTAGGAGTAAACCTACAGCTAGGTGGAATAAGAGGCGAAATTGCAAACCTGTAAAAATGGATAGGTAATGAAAGAATAAAAACAGCTACTTTACGAAAAACATTTACTAAGCTCATAGTTTTACTTTGTTAGCCTCGTTAGTAAGTTTATTGAATATGGTATTGAATGCTTTTGTAGCTTCGGGTAATGAAGGTGCTTTTTTGCCAATAAAAATAACAGCAAAGGAAAGGTGTTTTTGCTGCTGTTCCAATGCTGTTAGTAATATGTTTCGGTTAATATTTAGTCTATAAGCTTCACGAGTGATACGTTTTATATGATTTCGATCAACCGCTAAGCGGAACCTCTTTTTTGCAACACTTATAAGTAGTTGTAAATTGCTTTGCTTGTAATTACAAGTTGTATTTGGGTTGTAAAAACTGTAAACAACGCGGTAAGGGAATGCTGTAAAGTATTTACCTTGGGTAAAGAGCTGTTGAACTTCGTTACGCAGGAAAAGTCGTTCGTTCTTTGCAAACGAAGATCGATGGGTAATACTAGTTTGTTTTTCCCTCTTTTGCATGTTGCTTTTCGAGATAATGCTCTAAAGCACCCGCCATTGAACGATACTCCTCAGTTGGAGTTACAAAGTTAAAGTCGAGCCTAAAGCCTTCTTCTTCCACGGCCTCGGAGGTAAGTTTTCCGAAAGCACCAAAAATTTTATCATTCTGTATAAAGTCAGGAATAAGCTCCTTGATAGCCTTAACACCGTAAGGGCTAAAAAAAAGCACGATGTCGAAGTCGTTATTTAACCCTTCGGGTATTTGGCGTGTAATAGTTCGGTAAACAATTCCTTCGGTATAGTTTAGCTTCTTTCCTTCAAGTAGTATAGGCAGGGCATCGGTTTTATCCTCACTAATGGGTATAAAAAATTTCTCCTTGTTGTGGGTGGGTTTCGTCATGAGCTCTATAAGTTCACTAGTTTGACCCGTAGCCCCAAAAAAAACTCTTCTTTTGCGGTATACAATGTACTTCTGCAGGTATAGTGCCACACTTTCGCTTGTGCAGAAGTATTTCATTGTATCGGGGATAGTTACACGTAGCGATTTTACCAATTCAAAAAAGCAATCGATAATTGTTTTTGATGTAAAGGTAATGGCGGTAAAAGCCGAAAAATCGATTCGTTGTTTACGGAATTCAATGGGGTCGATAGCCACTGTTTGGATGAGTTGGCAAAACTCCAAATCGTAATTATACTGATTTGCAATATCGTGGTAAGGCGATCTTCCACTTGAAGGTGCTGGCTGAGAAATAAGTATCTTCTTGCGTTGTGTGGCCATAAAGTATTTTTCTGTTGTAGCCTTATTAAAAATATGCTCGAAGCACTTCGCTAACTAGTAGTAAAGGTGCTACTTCACGACTGCAAAGGTACAAAAAAAAGAGAAGGTAGTTATGGCTTTGTTGCTTAAAAACACGAAATGTTCGTATAACGAGTTGTAAACGCCATAACAAAAAAATACTGCCAATAAGCCACGTTGCTAAAAAAAAAGCTTCGGTATTACTAAATACAAATAGGGTAAGCGATAAGGGTAAAGGTAATAGCCATGCAAACACTTGGTAACTGTTTGACCACGACTTACGTTGCATGTTAGCCAAAAAAAGAAAACCGAAAAAACGGTATACAACTCTATCGAAAAGAAGGAGTAAAAATGTACCAGCTGTTGCCACAATAGCAAGTAAAATAATTTCGTTGCCACTAAGCTGTATAAGCAAGCCATAGTGTTGCATGCCTACCAGTATAGTTAGCGATAGTATAATGGATATAAGCAGTAAACTATAGCCAGTAAGTAGCGTTGGCGAAAAGCCATCTTTTACTTCCTTAATTAAGTTATCTTCGCCACCAACTATTAGCGTGCGCAAAGCTTTAGCATATAAACGTGGAATTATTAGTAATGGAAGGAGACATAAAAGCTGTAGTATACAAAGTGCAACTACAAATAAGTCGTGCGATAAAAGACCAGTCCAAAATAATGGTTCCTGCATAAAGGGTATTAAAACTCGGCAACGAGGCGAAAGTTAAGTTGACGCCTTGTAAGGTAATTTGGTACTGCAAATTGGTGATTATTGGCATCGGTAATCCAGTAATAACCACTAACGTTTGCGTTATCGAAAAGGTTAAACAAATCTACAGCAATATCGAGGCTTTTTGCCCATTGTAACCAGTTTGCTGTTTTTCTTCTTTTCTGGTCTATAATTCTATAAATAAGTCCCATGTCCACACGGGTATATGCTTTACCTGTAAATAAGGGGGCTTCGAAACTACTAGAGGGACGAAATTGAGGAAGACCTCCTGAAAGAACCCCCCTTAAACTTAAGCGTATAGGTTTATAACCTGGGAAATAATCCTGAAAGAAAAGCGAGAAGTTATACTTGGGGGCATTGGGTAATGGCATTGTTCCAAGCTGGGGAATAACCTGTTTACTTTGCAATAACGAAAAAGTGAGCCAACTATCTACTTCGGGAACAAATTCTCCATATAGTTTTAAGTCGATACCCGTAACATAACCATGCCCCGAGTTTTTACCAAGGTAACGCACTTTTACGTTTTCAACACGGTAAGGGTTAAGGTGGAATAGGTATTTAAAGTAGGCTTCTGCTGAAAAGCGAAACCGCCTGTTCATAAGCGAAAATTGGTAATCGCTACCCAAAAGTAGATGTATCGACCCTTGCGACTTAATATCATTATTGAGCACAACAATGTTGTTACCATTGTTATCGTGTTCCACACGACGTAATTCCTTATAAAAAGGAGCTTGGTAATACATACCTGTAGCCATCCTGAAGGTAAGCTTTGGATATTGCACTGGCGAAAAAGAGGCAACAAACCTTGGAGAAGCAATAAGCTCGTTATTGAAGCGGTAGTATGAAACACGAACGCCTGGAAATAATTGCCATTGCCCTTGCTTTGTTTTAAAGTTCATTTCGTCAACAACAAAAATTGAACTACGGAATGAACTAATGTGATTATTGCTATATAAGTTGTAAAGGAGTTTTATTTGTTGTTCATTATGGGGGATATTATAGCCAGCCGAATCAAGCATCGACCATTCGGCAATACGGTCATTTACCCATTCACCTCGAAAATCAATGCCAGCTTTAAGTTTGTGTAACGCTGAAAAATTCCAATATAGCCGGTAACTAGCCGTAGCAATACTATAGTTTAGTTTGTTACGAGCATGCTCTATGCTACTACCTGTAGCGAGAGCTGAAAGAGATGTTGAGGGGTTATTTTTTTCTTTGTTTTTCTCGTCTAAATCGGCTAAAAAGTAGCTTCCTTCAATGTCGTATGTTTCTTCTTCTAAGCTTTTATAGCCAACAATCGATAGGGTGTGATACACATTATCGGTTTGTACGAAGCTAAGTTGAAGGTTCCCGAAATAGGATAAAAATCTATCCCTTTCCCTTCCATCGAAGTATACTTTCAGGTTTTTTACTTGTGTTGCGGTGCCGAAGTTCGTTTCGCGAGTTTGTGGAATAAACGAGTAGTTGGTAAAGGAAATGTTACCAAGAAACGAAAGCTTCCATTTTTGAGAAAAGTTATACTGAATATAGGTTTGACCGTCGGCATACAAGGGGCGGTATTCTCCTTTGGTATCGAGTCCCTTAAGTAAATTACGTCCATCCTTAAATCGTGCTCCAGCAATTACCGAAAAGGGACCTTTTTTTGTTCCTATATAGAGGTTATCGCTTTGTAATCCAAGGCCTATACTCCCTTCTAGCGATGAAGGTGTTTTGTAACGAATATCGAGTACGGAACTCATTTTATCGCCGTATTCGGCAGAGTATCCCCCTGCAGAAAAATTTACATGTTGAACCATTTCGGGCTGTACAAAGCTTAACCCTTCTTGCTGTGCCGAACGAACTAATAGAGGGCGGAATACTTCCATACCATTTACATAAACCATATTTTCGTCGAAGCTTCCTCCCCGAACAGAATATTGCGAACTGATTTCGTTATTCTGCGTTACCCCTGCATATGTGCTAACAAGCGATTCTACTCCACCAGTTGGACCAGATACAACTTTTATATGGCTTGCTTTAATTTGCTCCATATTCTGTTTTTTCTGTTGTTCAGCAGTAACTGTAACGGCATCTAGAAGAAAATCGGCATTGGGAAGCGTAAAATCGATGCGTTGTGGTTGTGTTATTCCTTTTGGAAATACATGTGAAACGGTTTTATACCCAATACAACTTACTTCAATTGTTAATGAATCGTTGCGTGGAACTATAGTAAAAGAGTATGCACCTTTGTTATTTGTAGCCGCTCCTATAGCACTGCCAGTTACCTTTACCGAAGCCAGCATTATAGGTTCGTTACTACGATCCTTAACAAAGCCGTAAACACGCACTGTATTAGGTTGCGCCATTAGGCAAAGGCTACTCGAAAGAACGAATAGAACAACTAGAAAAATGAACTTTTTATGGGCACTGGCAAACAACTTTATACTCATCATTCGTGTTTATACTCCTTATGACAAAGGTAAAGAATACTAGTAAATAGCTGATGGGCTTCAAATGGGGTTTGCTTAATAAGGGTAGACAGTAAGAATTTTATGTTCCAGCTTTTTGGCTTTATCAATTGATTCCTTCGAATTACTATCAATGTTGTATTTGCTAGGATTGGGTAAAGTAAGTTCCGTTCCTAATGGAACATTATTAGGGTTCTTTATAATGGATTTATTTTCTTCATATATGTAAACCCAAAACACTTTGTTACCATAATGTTCTTTGGCTATGGAAGCAAGTGTTGCCCCACGTTCGATAGTAACTTTACCTAGCGGTTGCTGGGGTTGTGTAGTTGATTCAATTGCTTGTTTCTGGTTTAGCGAATTCTCTGCGGGTTGCGTTGTTGGAGCGGACGATGTTTCTGTTTGTTTTGTTTGCGTATTTTCGGTGTTTATTACCTGCTTAACGGTGCTTTCTGTTGGGTTAAGCCTTCCGTAAACCCAAAGCCCAATTAAAACAAGAAGAAGAAAAATAGCAATTGAAAGTAGTACAGTATTTACTGCGCTATAGCGAGACGCTTTTTTCTGTTTCGTAGATTGGTTTGTATAACTGGGTATTTCCTTTAAAGAACTTGCGAAATATTGCGATGAGTCGTTAGCGGATACCTTTTTTTCCTTGGTTGGAAACTGAGGGGGAAATGGAGGGGGGGTAAATTGGTTATGAGCCATTATGGGATTAATTGTTGGGCTGTTTAACGTTTGGACTGGTGTGTTTTGTACTGTTTCGCAGTGTTGTTGGTCTGTTCCTTCGGCACTTGGAGAGAAAGGACTCATGGGGCTGTTTTCCGTGATATTGGCATTTGTATCTGCTTGTTTTTCTAGTGTTGAGGTATTAGCAAGTTTGTTTTGGGAAATATCAGGTACATTGGGCGATACAATATTATTTTCGGTTGGGGCTAAAACTAATGGTTTAAGAGCTTCGTCTAACGACGAAAAGTGTTTTTCTTCTAATTGGGGAAAGTTTTTCCCTTCAGCCAATAATGTGGGTTCGTAAAAGGCAAAAGCCTGATTAATCGTATCGAGCAGTTGGTCGCTTGGTAAAAATGAATATGCTAGTTGTGCATCAGTTGTAGGTACTATAGTTCCTAAGCCTTTCCAGGTTATTGATTCCCCTTTTTCGATGACTTCATGGGTAAGGCTAGTAAAAGCTTGCAAAAATGCTTTGGTATTATTTAGGGTAAGTTTCGAACTCTCAACGAATGCATCGCCAAGTTCTCCCCAATTTGTATTGTTACTTGCCGTAAGTGTTAGTTCAACACGGGGGGGTATAATGTAGATTTCGCCATTGGGTAGTACCGCTAAAAAAGCGTTGCGTAGTTGTTTCCCTAATTTGCCCAAAGGCGGAAAAATAAACTCATCGCCTTTAACAAGCTTATTGGTAATTAGGTTTGTAAGGTTTTGTTGTAAGATACGTGTATTTTCGTAACTAATAAGAGCCTTTTCGGAAAGAAGAGCCAGCCATTGTTCAGTTTCCATAATGATGCAGATCGGTTAGTAGAGGGGAATAGAGCCTTAGTTATAGGGGTTTAGCAATAAGGTCGAACCCTTCTGTATCGATAATTTCCATGGTATAATACGAGCCATGGCGAAGCTTTTTCGTACATGTTTCACGAGGTATAATAACCTCTGGGTCAACTTCGGGTGAGTCGTACTGAGTTCTTCCAATATAGTAGTTCCCTTCATAGCGGTCAACAACAATACGCTCGCATGTGCCTACTAAACTTTGGCTGAAGGCTTCGCCAATGGGTAATTGGGTTGCCATGAGCTTTTCATAACGGTTTATTTTTAAAGCTTCGGGAACATCATCGGAATAATGATTGAAGCTATATGTATCCTGTTCGTGTGAATAGGGAAAAGCACCCATTCTTTCGAAACGCATTTTTTCGGTGAATTCTATAAGTTCTTCAAAGTCCTTGTCTGTTTCACCAGGGTGCCCTACAATAAAGGTTGTGCGTAAAGCAATATTGGGTACGTTTTGCCTAATTCGTTCAATAAGCTCTTCGGTTTGTACCCTAGTTATTCCGCGACGCATAAGTTTTAGCATCTTATCGCTCGCATGTTGTAGAGCAATATCTAGGTACTTGCATATATTACTGCGTTCGCGGATAAGGGGTAAAATATCGTAGGGAAAAAGTGTAGGATAGGCATAGTGAAGGCGCAACCATTTAACTTTGGGTATATCGCTTAGGGTTGCAAGTAAATCGTGTAGTAAAGGCTTTTTAGAATCTAAATCTTTACCATAGGAAGTAAGATCCTGAGCAACGAGTTGAAATTCACTACACCCCTGTTTAGTAAGTTGTTCTACTTCCTGTTTAATCGATTCAATCGTGCGCGATTTCATACGACCAGTTATAAGCGGAATAGCGCAATAGGAACATTTTTGGTTACAACCCTCGGCAATTTTTAAATAGGCATAGTGGCGAGGTGTTGACACAAGTCTTTCGCCAAGCATGGCGTGGTGCCCGAGCCCCAACTGGGTAAGTATTTGTTTCCAATCGAACTTTCCATAAATACCATCTACTTCGGGTAATTCCTTTTCCAGTTCATTTCTAAATCTTTCTCCTAGGCAACCCATAACAAATACTTTGCCTATCTGTCCTTTGTTTTTTGCTTCAATTAGACCAAGAATAGTATTTATTGATTCCTCCTGAGCCGAAGCAATAAACCCACATGTGTTTACTACCACAACTTCACCCGTAATGCGTTTGGGGTCGTGCCGAACGCTATAACCAGCTTTCGCAAACATACGCATAAGTTGCTCGCTATCGATAAGGTTTTTCGAACACCCAAGTGTAATTACGTTTACTTCTCCAATGCGCATAAGGGTAATTATAATTTATATTGAATGTTTTCTGCCGAAGTTTATAATGAACTATTCTTTTGTAGCTACATCGCCAAAAAGGGCTTCAACAAACTGTTCTTTTCGGAACAACTGCAGGTCGTCGATTTTTTCGCCTAAGCCAATATACTTTACAGGTATTTGGAATTGATCGGATATGCCTACTACTACACCGCCTTTGGCTGTTCCATCGAGTTTTGTTATAGCTAGTGCATTTATATCGGTAGCAGCAGTAAATTGTTTGGCTTGTTCGAATGCGTTTTGCCCTGTTGACCCATCAAGTACAAGAAGAACTTCCTGCGGAGCCTGTGGAACAACCTTTTGCATTACTCGTTTTATTTTCGAAAGCTCGTTCATTAAACCAACTTTATTGTGCAACCGTCCTGCGGTATCGATAATAACAATATCGGCATTCTGTGCAACCGCTGACGAAAGGGTATCGAACGCTACCGATGCGGGGTCGCTACCCATAGTTTGCTTTACGAGTGGAACACCAACACGATCGGCCCATACTTGTAGTTGGTCAATAGCAGCTGCTCTAAAAGTATCACTAGCACCAAGTACCACTTTATTACCAGCTTCCTTAAAACGGTATGCAAGTTTGCCTATTGTGGTTGTTTTGCCTACTCCATTAACACCTACTACCATAATAACATATGGTTTTGATTCGCCCGAAAGGGTGAACTCATCACCATCAGGTACATTGTTCCCTTTTAGCAAACTTGCCACTTCTTCGCGAAGAATATGGTTCAGCTCTTTGGTGTTAATGTATTTATCACGAGCAACGCGTTCCTCGAGCAGACGTATTATTTTTAGTGTAGTGTCCACTCCAACATCGGCAGTAATAAGTATATCTTCAATGTTGTCGAGTACTTCATCGTCTACTTTGCTTTTTCCCACAATGGCACGTTGTAGTTTGCCCACCATGTTTTCGCTAGATTTCTGAAGCCCTTCATCAAGGTTCTTTTTCTTTTTTGAGTTGAAAAGTCCGAATAATGCCATATTATTTGTAGTATGTAATCTGTTTTATACTTAGCTCATACGTAGCTTGTAATCGTTGTAGTCGTAGCTTCTTAATAGGCTAAAGCTCCCATCGCTGGTTTCAATAACAAGGTTTGGGTGGTCAATTCCGTTAAACATAGTAGTTTTAACCATTGTGTAATGGAGCATATCCTCGAATATAATTTCGTCGCCTATTTTAAGCGGTTTATTAAACTGCCAGCTACCCATGTAATCACCACTCAAGCAACTGTTACCACCTAGGCGATATACATTTTTGCCTGTTGCCTCAAGGGGTAACGATTCGGCACCACGAACTTTTGGTTGGTAAGGCATTTCCAAACAGTCGGGCATATGGCAAGTAAATGAAACATCTAGTATCGCTGTGGATATTCCATCGTGTTGAACAATATCTACCACATGCGATAATAAGTAACCCGCTTGCCAAGCAAAGGCACTACCTGGTTCAAGAGTTATTTCGAGCCAAGGGTGCTTTTGTTGAAAAGCGCGAAGCACATCCACTAAATGCTCAACATTGTAGTTGGCATGGGTCATTAGGTGCCCTCCGCCTAAGTTTATTCGCTTGGCACTTTTTAATACAGCCTTGAAGTTTCGTTGTACAATCAAAAGTACTTTTTCGAGTTGAAAACTATTGCCTTCGCAAAGAACGTGGAAATGTAATCCATCAATACCTTTGGGTAATTCGTCCATCAGTTCGGAACTGGGTACTCCAAAGCGCGAGCCAGGCATTGCCGGGTTATACAGAGCTGTTTCAACGGGTGAGTAGCCAGGGTTTATTCGAAGCGAAAAGTGTGTTTGCTGGTTATGTGCATGCGGAATGAGTAATTCGGCTTGCGAAAGCGAATTAAAAGTAATGTGTGAAGCATATCTTTCCCATAGGGGAAAATCGTTGGGTGTATATGCAGGCGAAAAAGCATGCCCCTTTTTTCCTAATTCGTCAAACGCAAGTTGAGCTTCGTTTAACGAACTTACAGCAGCGGTAATGAACCCTTCCTCTTTAAATAGGGGAAATAACCTCCACTGTGCAAATGCTTTAAAGGCAATTATAATGTTTACTCCAGCGGCTTGTTCAACACTTCGTATTAGGCGGAGGTTTTTACGCAGTTTGGTTTCTTCAGCGATGTAGGCTGGTTTCGAAAAAGAATACTTCGTCATACTACCACAAAGTTAAGTATTTAGTGTATAGTTGCTACTTTTTTAATTCCCTACTTGTCTTGCGTCATTCTTTTCTTTGACCTCCGATGAAAAAAGAAATCACCCCGACCAACAACAGTCAGGGAGATCTCCAATTTATAATAGTAGAATGCCCTCCTAGGATTCATCTAGGAGGGTGTGGCAGAACCTTTTAATTATCCTCACTAAGGAAAGGATAACGGTAATCGGTGGGTGGGGTAAAGGTTTCCTTAATACAGCGTGGGTTAACCCAGCGTACAAGGTTAAGTGCACTACCCGCTTTATCGTTTGTACCCGAAGCGCGCGATCCTCCAAAGGGTTGTTGCCCTACAACAGCTCCCGTTGGTTTATCGTTAATGTAAAAGTTTCCTGCAGCATAGCGTAGGCTATCCATAGCCTTATTAATAACGAGTCGATCTTGTGCAAATATCGATCCCGTAAGTCCATAGGGCGAAGTTTGATCCACAAGGGTGAGCACATCTTCAAACTTATTATCGTCGTATACAAATATGGTAAGAACAGGACCAAATATTTCCTCAACCATACTTTTATAGTGTGGATTTGTTGTAAGTATTACCGTAGGTTCCACAAAATAGCCAATACTTTTATCGCATTTACCTCCAATTATTACTTCGGCATCGGCACTCGAGCGAGCGTGTTCGATATATCCCTTTATGTTGTCGAACGAGGCTTCATCAATTACAGCATTTACGAAGTTTGAAAAATCGTGAACATCGCCCATTTTAACACTTTTGAGCATTTCTTCCAGTCGTTCGCGCACTTCTTTCCAAAGCGATTTTGGAATATAGCCACGCGAGGCTGCTGAGCATTTTTGACCTTGGTATTCAAAGGCACCACGAAGTAAGGCTACCGAAAGGGTTTGCGGGTCGGCTGAGGGGTGTGCAAGAACAAAGTTTTTACCCCCAGTTTCCCCTACAATTATGGGATAACTTTTGTAGGTGGAAAGGTTTTTACCCATAGTTTCCCACAAATGATTAAAGGTTGCCGTTGAACCTGTAAAGTGGAACCCTGCAAGCGAAGGATCGGAGGTAACAACTTTTCCAATTTCGGAACCTTTACCAGGAATAAAGTTTACTACTCCATCGGGCAATCCAGCTTCCTTAAATATTTTCATCAATAAATAGTTGGAATAAAGTGCCGTGGTCGAAGGTTTCCATACCGTTGTGTTTCCCATTAGTGCGGGTGCCAAGTTAAGGTTTGATGCAATGGAGGTAAAGTTGAATGGCGTTAATGTAAATACAAAGCCTTCGAGTGCACGGTACTCCACTCGGTTCATTAGCCCATTAACACTTAAAGGCTGGTCGCTATAAATTTGCGAAGCACAGTAATTACCAAATCGAAGGAAATCGATAAGTTCACAAGGGGCATCAATTTCGGCTTGCATAGGGTTTTTGCTTTGTCCTAGCATAACCGTAGCGTTAAGTTGGTAACGGTATTTAGTGGCAATTAGGTCGGCAATTTTTTCCATTACCGAGGCTCTTTCAAGCCAAGGCATAGCTTCCCAATCTTTTCTGGCTTTATTTGCCGCCTCAATAGCTTCGGCTACTTGTTTTGCTCCAGCTTTATGGTATGTGGCTAAAACACTTTTATGGTTATGCGGTTCCACAACTTTACCTACATCGCCCGTGCGGACTTCTTTTCCGCCAATAATAAGGGGTATTTCTATTTCCTTTGGGCTTTGTTCCAAGGCAGTACGAAGTGCCAAACGTTCCTTGCTTCCTGGTGCATAGGCAAAAACGGGTTCGTTGGTCGGTCGTTCAAAACCGTAAAGTATATTATTCATAGTTTTTTCTGTTTGTTTTATTGTCGTCTATTCGAGGGGCTCCTTACGGTCGTTGTGGCGGAAAATTTCGGCCATCATGCAACGTGCCGAGCCTCCACCTAGGCGTTCGATAGTACCAAGTTCAGGAGCTATAATTTTATAATCATTTAGTTGTGTAAGTTGGCTTGGTGTAAGGCTTTTGTAAGCTGTTTGCGACATTACAACGCATGGTTTTCCCTGCCGTGTGTGTAGGAATAGCATGTTACCCGCAAAGGCGTACATTTGCTCCATTGTAATTTCCAATAGTTCGTGTCGCGTTTGTTGTAGTTTATCTACAAGTTTATTACGTTGCTGTGGAGCAACAGCCTCTAAGCAAAGTACGGCAATGCTTTTACCGATAGCCATCATTACATTGGTGTGGTATATGGGGCGACCTTCGTTGTCGTAAGCATCAAACAAAAAAGGCTCATAGCCACGCTCGTTACAGAAGTAATCGAATATTTCGGGCGATATTCGTTGCGATTGGCAAGCATATACAACACTGTTAAGCCTATCAATAACCATGGCACCCGTGCTTTCGAGGGAACCTCCTAAAGTGTTGAAAGAAACTTTCCGTAGGTCGAGAATCTTTTTGGGTTGAAATGCTCGAACTACAGGACCAAATAATTCTTGCTTTTCGGGTTCGAGTTGCCTATTGGGGGCGTGCATAGGAAAAAGGCTAAGCACACCATCGGAATTTGTTACAAACCAATTGTTGGGGAATATCGAGTCAGGGGTGTATGGATTCGGCGTATCGTCAACAACAATCACCGTAATCCCAGCATCCTCCAATAGTTTCACCATTGCATCAAATTCCTTAAGGGCTTCCTCGGCATCGTTTTTCTTCGCACTGTCGGGGCGTTGGAAGTAATTATCGGCCAAGGTATCGGGGTTAACTCCGAATTTCGAAGGGCGCACCATAAAAACGGTGTCGGTTGTTTGTAGCCTTCTCATCGAGATGAAACGATTTATTGTTAGGTTGGTTAATGCTAACTAGTCCATAAATTGCTCTACGCTTTGTTTAATAATGCCTATGGCATCACGTAATTGAGCTTCGGTTATTACAAGGGGTGGAGCAAAGCGAATTATATGGCGGTGTGTAGGTTTTGCCAATAAACCGTTGGTAGCCATAATTTCGCATAAATCCCAAGCTTCTCTGCCCTTATAAGGTTTAATTACTACTGCATTAAGTAAACCTTTACCTCTTACTTCGCTAATGGCTTCGCATTTAATATTGCCTAATTCGTTGCGGAAAATTTGTCCCAGCTTTTCGGCATTTTCAGTTAGCTTTTCATCGCGTATAACATCTAGTGCCGCCATAGCTACTTTGCATGCTAGCGGAAATCCGCCATATGTTGAGCCATGTTCGCCAGGTTTTATGGTTAGCATAATTGGGTCGTCGGCAAGTATTGCTGAAATAGGCAATACCCCACCCGAAATAGCTTTACCGAGTAAAACAATATCGGGGCGAACATTCTCGTGGTCGCAACATAGTAACTTGCCAGTTCTTCCAATACCCGTTTGTACTTCATCGGCAACAAATAAGCAATTGTATTGCTTGCAAAGCGATGCAATTGCTTTTAAATATCCATCGTGCGGAACAACTACCCCAGCTTCTCCTTGAATAGGCTCAACTAACACGGCAGCAACACTATCAGCATAGTGTTTAAGTGTTTTTTCGAGTGCAACAATATCATTGTAGGGTACACGTTCAAACCCAGGGGTATAGGGGCCATAATGTTTATATGAATCGGGGTCCGAACTCATCGATACTATACTGATGGTTCTACCGTGGAAATTACCATCGCATACTACTATTACAGCCTTCTCATCGGGTACACCCTTAACTTTATATGCCCAGCGACGCGCAAGTTTAAGCCCAGTTTCAACGGCTTCGGCACCACTGTTCATTGGTAACATCTTATCGTATCCAAAATAGTTGTGGATGTACTCCTCGTAGGGCCCTAGGCAATCGTTGTAAAAAGCCCGCGAAGTTAAGCATAATGTTGAAGCTTGTTGGTTAAGTGCTTCGATAATTTTGGGATGGCAGTGCCCTTGATTTACAGCACTGTACGCTGAAAGAAAGTCGTAATAACGTTTGTTATCAACATCCCATACAAAGGGTCCTTCGCCACGCGAAAGAACAACTGCGAGTGGATGGTAATTGTGTGCACCAAACTGAGCTTCTTGTTCAATGAAGCGTTTGGCATTTGCAGATACTTGGAACTTCATAATTAGTTTGTAATACTTCGAATGATCTTATACCGAGAACGTTGAAAACGTACCCTCCTTATTCCAGAAGAGAAGAACAACCAAGTGATGTACCAGAAACTGAATACCAGTTGCCTTTCGTGGGGTGTTGTAGAGGGGTTACTTTGCACAGTTCTCATATTGAATTAAAAATAGCATCTTTACCAGCCCATTAAACGATTATAGCACGAAGCTCGAATCATTTAATGAGGGCTGTACTCTCCACAAAACATTTGCGGTAATATGGAAAAGTACATTCACGCTTTCGAAGATACAGAATTTTTTGTAATTAGCAATGATGTGAGTGAAGAATTAATTTGAATGTTCGATGGTGTACATAAATAATAATGCCTAATAGTATGTATATAGGATTTATTTCGGGAAAGAGGATGTATCTATAGAAAGATGGTAATGTGAGAAAATATTTGCTCCCCTTTCGAATACCATTTACTGAAAGGGAGTGCGTTGTTGAGGTATTCCTCTAAATAGGTATTTTTGTAGTAGTAGATGTGTACGCATTGCACAGCTCATAATTTGTAAGTGGAAGAAAAAACAGAGGGGATGCTCAGCGTTTTTTGCATTATATTCGGAAAAGAACTGTTCCAGATTCCCCAGATTTATAACTAAAAAGGCTAAAAAGAAAGTGGAGAATAAGATAAAAGTGAAACGTAGGAGTATATCGGTTTGGAACTCGCCATACACCTTTTGCGAAAAGCTTCAATTTGCTAAATACCGTGTTCTTGCTCCTAAAAGCAAACCACAAAATAGCAGACCCTATAAGCCAATCTCTTGCGGAAAGTATAATATTGTTCCTTCTACAAAGGGCTATTCTTCAAATTACAGTATAGCTTTTTTGGGCGATTTTATGCCTTTACATAATAACAAACCCATCTATTCTCCCGAGTTGATGCACTTTTGCAGTACAAGTAATGCTGTTATTATCAACCTCGAAGGGGTTATAACTACTAGCGTGCGTCCTTTTGCGCAAACACACTCATTGCGTGGTTTGCTCGAATTTCGCAATAAGGTTGGTACCGAGGTTGTTATTAACTTGGCGAACAACCACAGTGCTGATTTTGGGAAAAGCGTATTTTCGGAACAATGCGAACTATTACAGCGCAATAGTTTTCGCTTCTTGGGTTTAGGCACTACTCCTTTTTTGTTATCTCCAACGGTGCAACTTCAATCTGCAACACAATGGAGTAATCAAGTTAATGAGGTGGTAAATAAACTTTCTACTACTCAAATTGAGGAATACACATTAAATGGTACTCAATTCGCAATTTTCCTTCCTCATTGGGGTTACGAAATGCATCTTTACCCTAGTGTAACACAACAAAAACACTTGGATTTACTTATAAACCGGGGTTGGGATGCTGTTGTAGGTTCGCATCCACATACACCACAACCTATTGCTTTTTATCGTAATAAGCTGGTAGCTTTTTCACTAGGTAACTTTTGTTATGGTAATGTAAATCCTAACCATTGGGGAGGGGTTGCGCTTAAGTTATCGCTTGAGAATACGCAAATTGGGGAAAAGCCCCAGTTGTTGAGTGTAGAGCATTATTATACGCATCAACACATACACCGAGGTATAGCTAAAATAGAGTTAGTAAATGAACTAAATTACCGAAGGCTTAGAAAACAATTATGGCGAACAAACCCCTTACGTTATATTAACGATCTTTTTCTATAACAGATTTGCTCTGGAGTTCCTGTAGGTATTGTGTCGTTCTTCCGCTTCCGCATCCCTTCTTGCTTTATATTTAGTGTAATTCCCAAATGCATAATTGCAATTAGATTAATGTAAATGAACGTTTGTTTTAGGGTATCGAAAAGCTTTGCGAACATAGGTTCATAAGGTCTCGGTATTTATTGAGACCTTAAGTATCAGGAGTTTAGTCCCTCAATTAAGTGGCTACAGTAGAATAAATTTGTTGGGATTTATAGAAAGTATATTGCCCCTCATCC
>JASBZJ010000007.1 GCA_029983495.1 Porphyromonas sp. | reverse complement strand
TCTTAGGAGCTTCTCCTTAATGGCTAACTTAGCGTTGTCTGCACCAAACAAGAAGCCATCAGGGAGGATTACAGCAGCTCTGCCGGACTTACGGAGGCGATACATAATCAGCACCATAAAGAGGTCTGCTGTCTCGCTGGAGGAGAGATCGGAGGGGAAGTGTTGCTTGATGTCGTTCTTCTCACTGCCCCCGTAGGGTGGGTTCATAAGTACCACATCAAACTTATCTTCGTCTGTGTAGTTAAGTACATCTTTATTCAGTGAATTATCGTGTAAGACAAGAGGTGCCTCTATGTCGTGCAGGAGCATGTTGGTGACACAGAGCATATAGGGGAACTGCTTTTTCTCGATGCCATATATAGAGTTGGCATATTCCTTATGGGCATCTGCAGTATTTGCCTCCTGCACTTTCTTGTCGAGGGCTTTGAGCCAACTGGTAATAAACCCACCTGTACCGCAGGCGAAGTCTGCCATCTTCTCTCCAATCTGAGGATCGATGATTTCAGCCATAAAGTCGGTCAAAGCACGAGGGGTATAAAACTCCCCTGCAGAGCCTGCCGACTGCATTTCCTTGAGTATCGTCTCGTATATTTCTCCGAATGCGTGGCTTTCGTCGTAATTACTGAGATTGAGGTCATCTATGATATTGATGATTTGTCGAAGCAAGACCCCATCTTTCATATATTGGTTGGCATCCTCAAAGGTAGTACGCACAATGCGACTTCGCACAGGTGTCTCCGGTGTAACCTCCAGAGACTTGAGGGTAGGGAAGAGGGTATTATTGACAAAGCCCAGCAAGGCATCAGCAGTTAGTGCATTGCCGTCGCCCTCGTCCTTAGCCCACGAGCGCCAACGGCATTCCTCCGGGATAAAAGACCGGTAGTTTTCTTCGTAAAACTCCCAATCGTTCTCTTTTTCGTCGTATATCTTGAGGAAAAGCATCCACGCAATCTGTTCGATACGCTGAGCATCACCATTGATACCGGCATCGTTACGCATGATGTTGCGAATGCTTTTTACAAAATTATTGAGTGCCATATTTTATGCTATGTTGTATATGAAGTACTCTAATTCTCTGACCGCTGAGTAGTACTGCTCCTTGCCCCCAAAGAACGTGGCAATATGAGCCGGTGCCCCCATTTGGCGGAACGGATCAAGCTTGAGTACTGCAGGGTCTTCTAATTGGCTGATGCCGTTGGCTGTATATTTCTCCAGAAGAGCATCCAAGACCTTGCGAGCTTCGTCGCCATACTTATGGAAGATATCACGCTTCTTGACTTGCTCTGCACGCTCTCTCCGCGTCAGGGGCTTTTTGCCATAGGCAATATAACAGATGAAGTCAAAGTCATCTACGTCACTCAGCCCCTGCTCTTGTTTTAAGGCTTTTAGGTTAATACCACTGTCCTTTAAGAGCTTGGTTATTTCCTCTTTCTTCTTAGCCTCATTCCAGCGTTGAATGAAATCGTCCAAGTTGGCATAGGTCTCGTTGATATTTTTTTTCGTGTAGTCGGTTATGCTTTCCGTGCGAAGTAGCTTTCCGTTTGTGTCGTAAACATAAACCACGCTTTGTAATACTCGGACTTGACAACCTTCCCTGTTTACTATCGGCTTCTCGCCCTTAGGCTTAGGAGGGCATATACAAGGGTTCTGACCGCAGATATCGCAGGGACAAACACACGGAGACTGTCCACAAGTGCCACAAGCCTGAGGAGGAGTGGGTGTGTCTTTGGGTGGATAGTTATCGTCCACCTCTATTGGACCATCCCAGTCGGGGTCGGCAAAAAGGCGTGTAACATTACGGAAGTCCATAATGGTAAAATGGGTCTTCCCCCTCTTTTTCTCTAATACGGGTACCACGCCCTACGATTTGCTTAAACTCTGTCATTGAGCTGATACACTGGTCAAGTACAATGAGTTTAACCATCTTGCAGTCCACTCCGGTAGAGAGCAACTTGCTTGTAGTGGCAATGACCGGATAGGGAGACGACACAGAGATGAAGTAATCGAGCTTAGACTGCCCATAGCTGTCGCTACCGGTGATACGCACTACATAGTCGGGGTTATTCCGGCACATATCGGTATTAGCATTCACGAGAGCCGTCCGCATGTTTTCGGCGTGCTCTTCGTCAGCACAAAACACAATGGTCTTAGCCATAGGGTCTGTGTGCTTAAGAAACTCGGTGATCTGCTCTGCCACTTTCTGATGACGGTCTTGTAGAATGATGTTGTAGTCGTAGTCGGTGTTGTTGTATATCCTATCGGGGATTTCATTGCCGTTAATGTCTACCTGTCCTTTAGTAGGACGCCATTCGTCCCCTATGTTCGTAGTGATATTTACCACCTTGAACGGAGCTAAGAAGCCATCGTCAATGCCCTCTTTGAGGCTGTAGGTATAGAGTGGCTCACCAAAATAGGATATAGAGGACTGATAAGCCGTTTCTTTGGGGGTAGCAGTCATACCCAGTTGCACGGCTCCTGAGAAATAGTCGAGTATCTCTCTCCAGTTACTGTCATCTTTGGCACTCCCTCTATGACACTCGTCCACGATGACCATATCGAAAAACTCGGGCTTAAAGAGTTCTTCGTATTGTTTCTTTCCACCCGGCCCAATGAGTTGCTGGTATAAGGCGAAATAAACTTCATAAGCAGTGATGCCAGAGCCTTGGTCTTGCTGATAGTTGACCTTATGAATCGTTTTGTTCAAGGGCTTAAAATCTTGCTGTATCGATTGGTCCACAAGAACATTGCGGTCGGCAAGATAGAGTACCTTTTTCACAAGACCGGCTTTGAGCAAGCGATACACGATCTGGAAAGCCGTATAGGTTTTGCCGGTGCCCGTTGCCATTACAAGGAGAAGTCGCTTCTTCCCTTGTGCGACAGCATTCACAGTCAGGTTTACTGCATTGCGTTGATAGTAGCGAGGAGGGAAGATGTCTTGCCCAGTGCAATAGGGTTGCTTAATAACTTTAAGCTCGTTCTCAGAGAGCCCCTCCCCCGAGTGGCTCTCTTGAATAAACCTCCGGGACAACTCATTTTTGGTAGGGAACTCGTCCATCGAGAGGCTTCTCTCTTGTCCTGTAAGGAAGTCATACTCCTGAAAGCCTTTACCATTGGAACTATATGCAAAAGGTATCTTCATCATTTGTGCATACTCTTTTGCTTGTTGCAATCCATAACTCACAGTATGTTTGGCATCTTTTGCTTCTACTATGGCTATTGGTGTTGCTTTGTTGTAATAAAGCATATAGTCGGCATACTTGGGTTTGCTCCTAACTTGGGAGTTACCTTTAAGGTTTATTTTGCCGTCAGTAAGTTTGACACTTGCTTCCATCGATATATCATCAAAAGACCACCCCTTAGCCATTATTTGAGGGGTGATAAATTTGAGTTTAATATCTTCTTCCGACATATTTAGCATACTATCCATAGCTTCCAATAAATTTGTATTATGAGAAGTTTAGTACCATAGTCAAAGCATAAAGCACACATGCTATTTACTTTTTGAAGGTTTGAGAAGTTCTCGGACGTCCACCTCTAAAGCATCGGCAACCTCAAGAAGATTCTCCAATGAAGGCTGAACCTTATTAGAGACCCGGCGAGATGCCGTATTCTCTGTACGACCTGCCTTTTCTGCAAGCCATTTGCCTGAAACCTGCTGTTCGGCTAACACTGCCTTGATTCTGTTTATTACCTTCATTATTGATTTGACCTCTGTAAATGTATCAACCTGCCTACAAAGGTACAATATCAAGAGGGTAATAACGAAAGAACTGCAGAATTATCCAACAAACACAACGATTTTCTTTGATTTCAGTCGTTTTTCATCGAATAATCAGTACCGTTTGCGAACGAGTAAGAAGTAAAGGATATTTGTAAAAGACCTTTGAAAAATCAAGGAGCAAGCGTTCAGCCCCTCTACTAATTGGGGGATATAGTAGAGTAAATTTGTTGGGATTTAGAGAAAGTATATTGCCCCTTATTTCCCCCTGAGCTTCATCTTTTTTGAGGCTCTGGGGAATTTTTTCGCACGAGTAAAAATATAAACGAACAGAACTTGTAATTGAGTTTACCTGATGTTTTCCCATTTTAATCAACAACAAAATGGGAAATGATCAACGAAACTCAAACAAAAGCTCCGAGGTTTTGATCTTTTCATCAGGAGGAAAATAAAAATGAACCTGAACAAAATAATGAAATGTACCACGATTCGTAATGTTGTACGGTGGCGGGCATTTGTAGGGGGGGGTGTGTCAAAACAAGATTTTGGTTCATCCCCCCTACAGATATTATCACGCACGAATAAATAACCTTATTACCAAATAGATAATAATATGTAATGATACTAGCTACCGTGCCAAGGTCTCATAAAAACTTTCCCCATTCCACATAAGCTTTTATTGGTACAGTAATAATTATTTACCTTTGTGTAAATCAATATACCTAGGAGTATAGTGCGATGGAGAAGAAAATACGCCACGAAGCAGTGAACAATAAGCCCCCAAAGGATAGCCCCCCAAATAAGGACAGAAAGAAGATGAGTCTTTCGCGCCAAATAAAACTGTGCGTTCTGAAAATACAACACCTTATAGAAAAGGACTTATGGCGAAGCAATGCTAAGGGTAAAAAAGGCTTTTGGCACAAAGTATTAAGGGTTTTACTTATCGCAATACGTAGCTTCAATAACGATGACCTTATGCGCAAATCAGCAGCACTTGCTTACCGCTCGATTTTAGCCGTAGTTCCACTGCTTGCCGTGTTAATTGGCGTAGCCAAAGGGTTTGGTGTACAGGATATGCTCCGTAAAAGTTTAGAGGATATTGGCCCCATGCATAGCGAAGAGTGGGCAAACATATATTCGTTCGTGGATAATACCTTTGCCTACGCAAATAGTGGATTATTTATGGGGGTAGGTATTATTTCGTTATTCTACATAGTATATGTTCTCCTTTCGGATGTGGAATTGAACCTAAACATTATGTGGGAAATAAAAAGTGTTCGCCCCGTAAAGGAACGTATATCAACATATTTAGGGTTACTTTTTATTTTACCCATTCTTATAGTAACAAGCTCGGGTATAACACTTGCTATGCGTACCATGACAAGCACTTTCTTAGGCGACTACATTATACTAGGTAAAACCGCCTCGTTTTTGTTGCGCTTAACCCCATTTATACTCATTATATTTGCTTTTACAGGAATGTTTATACTGCTTCCCAACACAAAAGTTAGGTTTGTACCCGCATTTATTGGGGGTACACTTGCTGGTATCATATTCCAGTTATTTCAACTTTTATATATGTCGGGGGTAATGTGGGTATCGCAATACAACGCAATTTACGGTAGCCTAGCATTCTTTTTCCTTATGTTGCTATGGATGCAATTCACGTGGGTAATAATACTATTCTCCGCAAAACTGGTCTTTGCCATTCAAAATATCGACCATTACTTCTATATAAATGAAGTAAATAACGCATCACGCCGCTACCGCGACTTCCTCTCGCTAGTAGTTATGCACAGCATTACCGAGCGTTTTATTCGCGAGGGTGATACAAAACCCCATAATGCCACAAGCCTAGCTGAGGAATGCTCGATACCCATTAGTATGGTCGAAAGTATACTCCAAAAACTTTTGTCCTTGGGGCTTATTGCCGAAGTTTTGCAAGGAAAAAACCGCCACGATGGGTTTTATATTCCCTTTAACAACCCACAAAGCATTACAGCTGGCGAAGTACTCGATAGAATTGATATAGACGGCAGTGAGGACTTCGATATCGACCGCACGGGGCACTATAACCAATTGTGGGATTGCATCATGCAATCGCGAAAGGGACTAACCTCCCCCCCCTGTACACTTCCACTGAACGAACTTAAAACCATTCCGCACAATCAACAAAACTCCGTATAGTTCGTCTAATTAAATGTGTATCTTTGCACAGAATTAGCTTTGCGTAACCATGAAGATGATAAAAAGCCTACTTACACTGATACCTCTTTTAATTACAAGCATTGTAGTTAGCAGTTGTAACGACAAAAACAATTCCATTACAGCACCACAAGTTGTGTCAGTTCAAATTATATCGCTCAGGATGGGTAGCCAGCAGTTGCCCGAATTGGGTAAAACCTTCTTCTCGATTGATCACCGCAAGGGTGAAATTTACAATGCTATTCCTCTTCCCTACGAAGCTGATTTTGATAAAGTAAAATTCGACATTGGCACTGTTGATACGAATACACGCAAAGTTTTTGTGGGTAACGAGGAACGAAAACCCGAAAATGACTCGGTAAGCCTAAAAGGATGGCAAAAAGGGGTTAGTATTGAAATAACAAACAAGGATGGCAACACCTCGAAAACCTACAAACTTACCATAAACCGCTACGCTTATAATCCACTTCTTTTCAGTTGGAACAAACTAGGTAATGACCTGTTACCCGAGGGCAACAACCTTAGCGATGCTACGCTTGCATTGGGCGTTAACTCGGTTTTTATGGCTTACCACAATAAAACGAATTGCACACTGTACCAAGCTCCACAACAAAACCCTACGCAATGGCAATTAGTTACCACAATTAACGAGCCCATCGAAAACTTTGTCACCATTGGCGACCAATACCTTTTAGCCCTCACGGCAAAAAACAGTCTTATACTTTACAACACCACTACAAGTAAACAACATAACATTCCCTTTGAGGGATGGGCAAGCAACCAAAAAGCACATCGCTTAATGGGAGGCTTTATTCTTCCAGGCGAAAACCTAATTACTGCCTGCTTTGTATCAAACTATGAAGGGTCGGATGCAAAAGAAAAAATGAGGTATGCAATTGCTAAAATAGACCCTACAACGGCAACTATTAGTAGTAGCACGCTTGGAACTGCTTGTAACGAGCCTTTCCCCTATAAAAAGTTTGCTACCCTAACACTCGAAAAGCAACACTACCCCCTACTTGTTGCCATAGGTGGGCGAACCGAGGTAAATTCCCCAACAATGCCTTTGTGGCAAACTACAACAGGGCTTGATTGGCTCATGAAGCACGAAGGCGATGATGCGGCTCCCTTCCATACCGACTTCCGCCCCACATTGCTTTACGATACTCAGCTCGGGAGGTTCTATCTTTTCGAAACAGCAACAATCGCTGAAGGATACATACTATATTATAGTAATGATGGAATAACCTGGCATAAGGGCGATAAAGCGATAATGTTCGATGGTAAAGGTGAAAACATTGGGGGACAATACGAAATGCTAGGCTATGTGAGTAAAGATCACCAACTGTACCTCTTAGGAGGTAAAACCTCAAACGGCACATGGTTACGTTCGGTTTGGAAGGGGTCTCCTCGTATATATGAAGAACAAAACCACTAATATACTGCTACTACTGCTATTTACCCCACTGGTTACACAACTAAATGCCCAAGAATATAAGTACGAAGTGGGCATAGCTACGGGTGTGAATAGTTACCTAGGCGATGCAAACCCCGCAATTCCCTTTGCAACACCCGGGGCAACGGCTATGGTGCAAGCAAGGTACAACATCAACTTCCGCATGGTGGCGTTCGTTGGGGTTCAGTACAACTTATTCCGTGGCAATAGCAATGTGGCTAAAACTGTTTTCCCGCAAAACTCGTCTAGCAAATTCAGCACAGCGAGCATTCTTTTCACCCCCGCCTTTGAATATAACTTTTACCCCTATAGCGATAAATACCCTTTTCTACAAACAAAACGGCTTACCCCATACATTTCGTTAGGATTAGCCGTGGGTGTAGGTTTGGCAAACCAAGCAAAACCGTTTGTGATCCCCGGGCTAAGTGGTGCCTTAGGGCTGAAATATAAAGTTGCAAACCGACTAAATTTGCAATTGCAACTGGGGGGAATGCACTTCTTTACCGATAAGCTCGAAGGAGCAAGTAACACAACTGCATTCCTAAACAACCCATACGGCATAGCCAAGCAACCTTGGAAAGGCAACGATGGCGCAATAAATGTACTTGTTGGTATAACCTACGAATTTGGTCAGCAGGTAAAATCGTGCAATAACCTTTAAGCAATAACCTGAAAGTAAATGAGCAACGAACCACATACAATAATACCAAAGCATGTAGCTATTATAATGGATGGAAATGGACGCTGGGCCGAAGCTCACGGATATAACCGTTCGGTGGGTCATGCTAAAGGGGTTGAAGTGGTACATAGCTTAGTAGATAACGCCGCAAAACTGGGGATAAAATACTTAACGCTGTATGCCTTTAGCACTGAAAATTGGGGGCGACCAGCAAACGAAGTGGATAGCTTAATGGAGCTATTTGCACAAAGCCTTGCAACCTATACCAACGAACTAAACGAAAAAGGGGTTAGGTTACTTGCAATTGGCGACCTAAACCGCTTACCGCTACAGGCTAGGATTAAGCTCAACGAGAGTATTGAACTGACCAAGAACAATACCGTAATAACCCTTGTTATAGCTTTGAGTTATTCGGCTCGAGTAGAAATTAACCAAGCCTTATGTAAATACCTCGCCGAGCATAAAGGCGAATTTGCCACGGATAATTTTGCTCTCCCTTCAGCGTACGATTACCCACTGGCAACATACCTTAATACGGCGAACATTCCCGACCCCGACCTTTTAATCCGAACGGGTGGCGAACTAAGGCTAAGCAACTTTTTACTTTACCAAATGGCTTATACCGAGCTTTATTTTACCCCAACACTTTGGCCCGATTTCGATAAAAACGAACTTCAAAAAGCAATAACTGAGTTTGCACGGCGCGAACGCCGATTTGGAAGGGTAAATTCGTCCACCTATAATAATTACGAGCAATAACCTACTCGATACCGAAGCGATATTAACGCAATGAAACGACTGCAACGCCCATTAATACTAGCTACACTAATTTGTGTAAGCTTCATTTGCAATCAAATTAAGCTCAATGCTCAGCAAAACGACTCTATTAGTAAAACCGATTCGGTAACAGCCTCAACGTTACCCTCAGGTCCTATAAGCGACATCAATTACGCTTCGCCACATATTTACCAAATTGCTGGCGTAAAACTTGTGGGTGCCGAAGGTTTTAACGAAGATGTTCTGCTAGCACTATCGGGTTTGAATGTGGGGAGCACCATCGAAATTCCGGGACCTCAAATAAGCGATGCTATTCGTAAGTATATGCGTAATGGGTACTTCAAAAACGTATCCATTTCGGTTATTGCAGAAGAAGGGAACAAAGTTTGGCTACAAATAAACCTCGAACAAAGGCCAAAACTTTCAACCATTACTTACCAAGGAGTAAAAAAATCCGAGCGAGAAGATTTAGAGAAAAAACTCGGCCTACGCGAAGGTGTTCAACTGTCACCTCACGTTTTGGAAAGGGCTAAGGAACTCGCTACACGCTATTTTAAGGATAAAGGCTACAGCGACGTTGAAGTTACCCTAAACCAAAAGCCCGACCTGAGCAAGAAAAATAGCGTACTGCTTACAGTGACCATCGATAAGCAAAGTAAAATAAAAGTTAGCGACATTTATTTTGTTGGCAATAAAGCCCTTTCGGGGACACAACTGCGTGCTGCGATGAAAAAAACGAACGAACTTTTCAACTTCTCGCGAGGACGCTTCCTCTCGAGCTGGAAAGAGATTTTTTCATCCAAAAAATTTATCGAAAAGGACTATAAGGAGGACCTTGCAAACATTATAAAACGCTACCACGAAGCCGGCTACCGAAATGCCGAAATTGTTAGCGATACAATACGCCGAAACCCACAAAACCCCAAACGCCTACAAATAAAAATTACTATTAACGAAGGCGAACGTTACTACATCTCATCAATACGCTTTGTGGCAAATACCAAATATAGTAGCGATTACCTTGAATCGCTACTAGGAATAAAACCTGGCGAAGTATACAACCAGAAAAAGCTGGATCAACGACTAATTTCCGACGACGATGCTGTTTCGAACGTATATTACAACAATGGATATGTTTTTGCTCACATCGACCCCATTGAACGAGCCGTAAAAAACGATTCGGTAGACCTCGATTTACGTATCATTGAAGGGCCTCAAGCAACTATAAACCGAGTAATTATTACGGGTAACGACCTACTTTACGATAATGTTATTCGACGTGAACTTTATACGAAACCGGGTAAACTTTTTAGCAGGGAGGACTTAATGAATAGCTTTATGGCTATTAATAGGCTCGACCTTATCGACCCCGAAAAATCAGCCCCCAAACCAATCCCTAACCCACAGGATGGAACCGTTGATGTTGAGTATAACATTACACCTAAACGTAGCGATAAGTTCGAATTTTCGTTTGGGTGGAGCCAAGCCGGCGTACTTTTCCGACTCGGGCTTAAGTTCACCAACTTTTCGATTTACAACTTGTTCCACCCCGATATGTACAAAGGAATTATTCCTCAAGGCGATGGGCAAACCATTTCGGTTGATGCCATGACCAATGGTAAATACTTCCAACAATACTCTATTCAGTTTAGCGACCCTTGGTTTGGTGGTAAAAAGCCCAATCAATTTTCGGTAGGGGCATTCTATAGTCGCCAAACTGCGCTCGATTTAAAGTACTATAACCAACAAATTGGAGCATACGGCTATAACCCATATGGATACGGCTACGGTGGTTATGGTTACGACCCATACGGTTATGGTGGTTATGGGGGTTATGGGGGATACGGTGGCTATGGTGGCTATGGCTACGGTCAGAATAGTGGACTTATCGAAAACGCATACAACCCTAACCAGTCGTTTAATATTATTGGCGCATCGGTAGGCTTCGGAAAAAGGCTCGAGTGGCCCGATAACTGGTTCCAATTTTCAACATCACTAAATTATAACCTTTACGTTCTAAACGATTGGATATACGAAACCTTTAAGGGATTCCACGATGGTGTAGCCAACGACCTAAGTTTAACGTTGCGTTTATCGCGAACTTCAATCGATAACCCTGTATATACTCGTCAAGGAAGCGATTTTTCACTATCGCTTGCATTAACTCCACCTTATTCGCTTTTTGATAAAACCGATTATTCCGATCCTCGCATTCCTCAAGCTCAACGCTACAAGTTTATCGAGTACCATAAATGGCGCATATCGGGCAAAGTGTTCACCCCACTAGCAAACCCGCAACTGGTACAGCGTACACCTGTACTAATGACCCGCTTTGATATGGGTTTCATTGGGCATTATAACATAAACAAGCTTTCGCCTTTCGGAACATTCTATATGGGTGGCGATGCTATGGGAGGTTACGGAGCCGGTAGCTATATGAACGAAGTTATTGGCCTACGTGGTTATAAAAATGGCTCTATAGCAGGGAATAATTACGATTATGGTTACGCCTTTATGCGTGCCGTTGCCGAACTTCGTGTTCCCATAATTTTCCAAGGGCAAACAAACGTTTGGGCACTTGCCTTTGTTGAAGCAGGTAATGCTTGGCAGGAAGTTGCCGACTTTAACCCCTTTAGCCTTAAGCGTAGTGCCGGTGTTGGCGTACGTATCACCCTGCCTTTGGTTGGCTTGCTGGGGGTAGACTGGGGCTATGGGTTCGACCGCCCCAACGGTAGCCTCGAAAGGGGTGGTAGCAATATTCACTTCGTTATGGGCTACGAATTCTAACCCTCGGTCTTCTTCTAACTTCGATAAAACCGATAGATCAACCACATTTTTCAAAAACAATAAGATTAATGGAAACAATGAACACTATGAAAACCTTTCGCAAACTATCACTCCTAACAATTGTTGGGCTTTGTACATGGCTGTTTAGCACAAACCAAGCCAAAGCACAAAAGTACGCACTCGTAGATATGGAGTACATACTTAAGAATATACCCGACTACGAAATGATGAACGACCAACTCGAAGCCGTTTCGAAAAAATGGAACGAGGAAGTTACCAAGTTACGCAACGAAGCCGAAGCACTATACAAAAAGTACCAAACCGATTTGGTTTTCCTTACCCCCGAGCAAAAGAAAAGTCGCGAGGAGGCAATTGTAAAAAAAGAACAGCAAGCTGCCGACTTTCAAAGTAAGTACTTCGGCCCCGAAGGGGAACTATTCAAAAAACGTGCTGAACTAATGAAACCTATTCAGAACGAAATTTGGAATGCTATTAAGGAACTTGCTCAACAAAATAGCTTCCAACTAGTACTTGATAGGGGTACCAATGGGGTAATTTACGCTAACCCTGGTATAGATATTAGCGATGCTGTACTCCGCAAACTTGGGTTTTCGGGGAATAAATAAATCTCCTTTTCACGAAACTAATAATAGAACTTTATACAAACATGAAAAAGACCCTTCTATTTGTAGCGATGCTGCTCTTCCCTATTTGCATGCTCGCTCAACAAAAGATCGCACTTGTTAATGCCGACGAAATAATGGCGGCAATGCCCGAAGCTAAAGCTGCACAAACACAGCTTAAGGACCTCGACAAACGCTACAGCGAAGAGCTACAGAAAATGCAGGAACAGTATGCCAAGAAAACCGAAGCATTTGTTGCTGAACAAGAAAAGCTCGACGAAACAATTCGCAAAAGTCGCCAGCAGGAGCTTATTGACCTTCAAAACCGTATCCAATCAAGTGCTAATGTTATGCAGGAAGATTTCCAAAAACAGCAAACTGCACTATTTACGCCCATCCAACAAAAAGTTTTCGATGCTATAAAAGTTGTTGGCGACCGCGAAGGTATAACTTACGTTATGCCTGCCATGGGTGCTCTTTATAAAGGCAAGGATGCCATCGACATTACCGATAAGGTAAAAAAACAACTCGGCCTATAATTAAGGGGTATCCCTGTAATAGTATGTTTTCACAAACACGACTTACCCAATTACTTGGCATCGAAAAGCCCATTATTTCGGGGGGTATGATTTGGTGTAGCGGTTATAAATTAGCAGCTGCCGTAAGTAATGCCGGAGGTCTAGGACTTATTGGATGCGGTTCTATGCATCCCGAAGTTTTCCGCCAGCACATACAAAAATGTAAGCAGGCTACAAATAAACCGTTCGGGGTAAATATTTCGCTCCTTTACCCTCAGGTAGACGAGGTAATTAATATTGCACTCGACGAGCAGGTACCCATTATAGTTACGAGTGCTGGTAACCCCTCGTTATGGACGAGCAAACTAAAAGAAGCCGGGTGCAAAGTATTGCATGTAGTAAGTAGTACGAAGTTTGCAAAGAAAGCCGAAGTTGCAGGCGTTGATGCCGTAATTGCCGAAGGATACGAAGCTGGTGGTCACAATGGACGCGATGAAACAAGTACCCTAGCCCTTATACAAGGCGTTACCCAAGAGGTTAAATGCCCCGTTGTGGCTGCGGGAGGATTTGGAACTGGGCGTTCGATCCTTGCCGCACTTGCATTGGGAGCCGAAGGGGTGCAAATAGGAACTCTTTTTGCTCTCAGCCAGGAAAGCAGTGCACACGATAACTTTAAAAAGGTTTGTACCGAAGCTACCGAAGGTCAAACCACCATTATTCTTAAACCACTTGTACCCACAAGGCTTATTGCTAACGACTTTGCAAAACGTGCTCTCGAATGCGAATTACAAGGAGGCACCAAGGAAGAACTTACCGAACTACTGGGTAAGGGTCGTGCTAAAATGGGTATTTTTGAAGGGAACCTCAGCGAAGGTGAACTCGAAATCGGTCAGATTTGCAGCATCGTTAATACAGTTAAACCTGTAGCAGAAATTATACAAGCCCTAGAAGAAGACTACTCGAAGGCTTGCGAACGAATTGCAAACCTTACAAAATGCGCAGCTAAATAAGCTATAGGCTTTATACTCCACATAATACAAGGGAGTGAACATTTCTTGTTTCCTCCCTTTTTTATTTATACTAGTAAGCAAATCAATATAATAACATTAAAACTAGATTTGCAAGGCTTACATGTAAAAAAGTAATTTACTACCGAATTTGTGCTCGGGTGGTACTTTATTTATAAGTATAGGAACCGTGTATTCTCGTTTAATTGCCTCAAATTAAACCCATGTTTCGTATATTTGCCATGAATGGTATTACGCTGTTTATGCGTCCATTTTTAGAAACGTTTTCGAGAAGTAATAGTAATAGCCATAATTAGACGGAAAAGGCATGCAATTTATCCAACAACGCGATGCCATGGATTGTGGTCCTACCTGCTTAGCAATGATAGCTAAACACTATGGGCTAACAGTAAACCGAAACAAAGTTCGTAACGACTGCTCGTTAGGGAAGGACGGGGTTTCGTTATTAGGCATAAGTAAAGCCGCTGAAATTTTAGGATTTAAAACTGTAGGGGGAAGGCTTACATACAAAACCCTTGTAACCGAAGCTCCATTACCACTTATTTTACATTGGAATCAAAACCACTTTGTAGTATTATATAAGGTAAAAAAGCACCGTAATAAAAGTTATACCCTATATGTAGCCGACCCAGGAAAAGGCTTAATTAGCTATAATAAGGAGGATTTTTGCGAACATTGGATTAGTACAAAAACCGATGGTGAGGAAAAAGGCATTGTGCTACTATTCGAACCCAGCGAAGCTTTTGCACAACAAGCTAAGCAACTATCAAAACAGAAGTTGCAAAAACCCAAACGACTTAAATTCCTCTGGGGATATCTAAAAAAATACCGTCGCTTATTTTTTCAACTCATTCTTGGGTTACTTGTAGGGTCGTTACTGCAACTTATATTTCCTTTTCTTACCCAAGCAATTGTTGATACAGGTATTGGGGGCAAAGATATTGGTTTTGTATGGCTAATACTTTTGGCGGAAATGATGTTACTCTTCAGTCGTACAGCCGTCGATTTTATCCGTTCAAAAATATTGCTCCACATATCAACTCGTATCAACATTTCCCTAATTTCCGATTTCTTTATAAAGCTCATGAAGTTGCCCATGAAGTTTTTCGATACGAAACTCATGGGTGACCTACTCCAACGAATCGAAGATCATCGAAGGGTGGAACAATTCCTTACTTCAAGCAGTTTAAACCTCTTCTTCTCGTTCTTCACGTTCATAATTTTCGGAATCGTTCTTGCTATATACAACCTTCCCATTTTTGCGGTATTTCTATTAGGTACAGCTCTTTACGCCGTATGGATAATCCTTTTTTTGAAAAAACGAAAACAACTCGACTATAAATACTTCGAACAAGCGGGTCGAAACCGCAACGTTACGTACCAGTTAATTAATGGCATGCAGGAAATTAAGCTACAAGGGTGTGAACAACGTAAACGTTGGGAATGGGAAGATGTTCAAGCCGACCTTTTTAAAGTAAATCTACAAGCTCTAAACCTTCAACAAATACAGCAAGCGGGTAGCATAACTATAAACGAAGTAAAAAATATACTCATAACGGTTTTAGCTGCCACAGCTGTAATACAAGGGCATATGACGCTGGGTATGATGCTTGCTGTACAGTATATTATCGGGCAACTTAATAGCCCCGTTGAGCAACTTATTCAATTTATATACTCGTGGCAGGATGTAAGTATTAGCCTAGATCGTATGAACGAAATACACACCGAAACAAACGAAGAAAACGAAACTCGAACGGCTATTGGCTTCTCGCCAAATTCACCGCAGGGTCGCTCGCTCTCCATGCAATCGCTCTCGTTTAAATACAATATTTACGCCGAAAAAAACACCCTCCAAAATATAAACCTCTGCATCCCTAATGGCAAAGTTACAGCCATAGTTGGGGCAAGCGGTAGTGGTAAAACCACACTCATTAAGTTACTTTTGGGCTATTACGAACCTTTAAACGGAACCATATGTGTAGGGCAAACACCTTTAAGCGAATATAATCTAAGCTGGTGGCGTAGCGAATGCGGTGCTGTTATGCAGGAAGGCTACCTTTTTTCTGACACAATTGCTCGGAACATTGCTATTACCGACGATGAACCCGACCTCGAACGTATACGCCATGCAGCTAAAGTGGCAAATATTGCCGATTATATCGAACGCCTCCCTCTTGCTTACAATACGCTAATAGGGCAGGATGGGCAAGGCATCAGCCAAGGGCAACGACAACGCATACTTATTGCACGTGTTGTATACAAAAACCCCACCTTTGTTTTCCTCGACGAAGCTACCAATGCCCTCGATGCAAACAACGAACGAGCAATTACCGAAAACCTTGCCTCTTTTTATAAAGGCAAAACTGTAATAGTTGTTGCACACCGCCTTTCTACAGTTCGCAATGCCGACCAAATTGTTGTATTAGACGATGGTCAAATTGCCGAAATTGGCACACACGAACAACTAACTGCGAAACGAGGCAAATACTTTAACTTAGTAAAAAATCAACTTGAACTGGGTAATTAACAATGGCCACCGAAAAAAACACTAACAGGAGCTACGAACTTCGAAGCGAAAAAGTTCGTAGTATAGTAGGTCAAATACCATCTCCACTCATTCGTTATGGAACTACAGCCATAACACTAGTGCTGGTACTTTTGCTTACCGTAGCCTACCTTCTCCCCTACAAACAGGTGTATTCGGGGGTGGCAACAATAAAACCTTACGAAGTTTCAACACAAACCGATAGTGTAAAAACTTTGCTTCTGCTAAAGTTCGATAGTAAACGCCCCACTATTACAGAACCACAAACTATTACACTGCAAACGGAAAATCGAACAATTGTTGGCACTTTAAATACACTTTCACCTATTCGCGACACTCTCGATAGGCAACAAGCCCTTTGTTCCTTTGTATTATCCGATCTCACCCCAATTATTAATCAAAATACCGATTTTATATTAACTATTCATTCGGGCAGGGTACTTAACCACCTCTTCCAGAAACAAGAGTAAACTGCAAATATTGGATTATTTATACCGAGTAGAACAACTACACATGGCAACAACAATCATTTTTACACAACCGAGTAATTGTAAGAACATAAATCGATATTTCCTCAATGAATGAATTTGAAAGTATGATACTAAGCGCAAACCTTAGTGTCCGATCAATTTCATTTATGTTCCTGTTTTATTCTGTTCTATACGAACTGTTCTTCTTTTTAGATTAAAATAAAAGGAAGAAGTTGCCTCATCATTGCAATCTGTTATCTTGATAACGATTGCCTACTATCCAACCAATAATTGATACGACCTCAATGCATTAGCAAAAATCCAGAACAGTAGCGTATGATAAGGGGCTTAGAAAATCCTCCAAATACCAACAAGTAAGTATATGGCTACAACATAATTTTATATACCTTTGCAATACGGAATAAAAGAAATTTTATAATGATGAGAACTAATCTAATGCTCAAACGAGCTTTTTCCCTGACTATTTTGGCAGGACTGGTTTCGTGCCAAGGTAAAAATGAGCCAACGCCAAACCTACAAGTATCTAAAGGTAATAACATGGCAATAGTAGAAACTGAGACTATTAACCTTTATCAGTTGCTTTTCCCCTCAAACCTTCGTAATGGAATAGCTACCCCAGCCATTAAGGAAGCACTAAACACAATAAAGCTATGAAAAAGATTACTTCACTACTCTTTGTTTTACCACTTCTTCTAACATTATCAAGTTGCGAAAACAACTTACATTCAATCCCTCCGACCTCGATTTTTATAAAAATTGATTTTACGGAGCCAACTCAGAACAACTGGAAAGACATAAAAATCATTTTTCAATCTGCTGAAACCGGAAAATACAGTGGCGTGGAAATAGACAACGGAACTATAGGGCATTTCAAGATTGGGTTTCCTATTCACGACACTATTCCCCTACCTTTAGCTCCAGAATCAGACCCATTAAAAAGAACCGAGCAAAGAGCAAGTGACTTTATAGATCTCTATGGTAAAAAAGGGAGCTTTATAGGTGACTTAATTTTCGTAAAATCAACCAATCTCCGAGAATTAGGGCGTGCTAAATGCTTGGTTGAGTATTCACGAAAAGAATACCGCATTTCAATAACAAAACTTATTCACCACCAAGGCTTTTCCTATTTCGACTACGAGATACACACGGGTTCTGGTACTAGCTCTAACTGGCTACAACTACGTGTAAAACTTGATATGAAAGGGAAGGAATAATACCTCAATTTGAGGAGCGAACTATTTTTCAACCATCTGAGTGCGGAAAAACTCTATCGAGCCTATCCGCACTCTTATCATACAGAAACTGTTACTCAACACCCCAATTACAAGGTTCTTAAAAAAGAATACATTTCGGCAACGACCAAAGTAAACTTCGTAGCAAGGTATAAAACAAAAGAAGACTGTTGCAAAAGTCAACAGTCTCACAATCTTGCTCGCAAGATTGTCCTGACTTTGCAGAAAGGATGAAGCGCAAGGCGCTGAGGGTGAGGTCTGAAGGGAGCATACCTCCGTATGTGACCGAAGCCGAATCCCGAAAGTAACACAGCGATTCGCCTTTATGCAACAGTCTCAAAAGAAGAACATACAAGTCCGTTCGCCTAATTAGAATGGCTTTAATAACACCACCGAAGAAGTGTTATGCAAAAGTGTTTGTTGTTATTGTAGAGTCTCTAAAGGATAATAAGTAACTTTGTAGGGTGTTTCCTTTATATAGGGGGGGATATTTTCCACTCCCTTTGCGAAGGAGTTTGAACGATTTATTACTGCAATACCATAGAACAGCACCCTCGGTACAATGATTACGGCTGACCAACTAAACGACCTACTGGAACGAACAGAAGCATTAAAAGATTACTTCGACATCGACAACCAACGTATTAAGCTTGAAGAAGAAGAACTTAAAACGCAGGATCCTCATTTTTGGGACGACTCGAAGGCCGCTGAAGAGCAAATGCGAACTATACGCGAAATTGCAAAATGGATTAAATACTACGACCAAATGCAATCGCTAGCAGAAGAATGTAAACTAGCCTTCGACTTTGCGAAGGATGGTCTTATTGATGAAGAAGAGCTCGATAGCATATACAATAAAGCCATTGACTACCTCGAGGAAGTTGAACTAAAGAATATGTTGCGTGCTGAAGAGGATAGGCTTGGCGCGGTGCTAAAGATTAATAGTGGGGCCGGTGGAACAGAAAGTCAGGACTGGGCATCGATGCTATTCCGAATGTACAACCGCTGGGCCGAAAAACACAACTATAAGGTTACTATAACCAACTACCAGGATGGCGATGAAGCTGGAATAAAAACAGCAACCCTGCAAATTGAGGGTGATATGGTATATGGATTTTTAAAAAGCGAAAATGGAGTTCATCGCCTAGTAAGGGTTTCGCCTTATAATGCTCAGGGTAAGCGTATGACAAGTTTCGCATCGGTTTTTGTTGTTCCACTGGTTGACGATAGTATCGAAATTGAAATCAATCCCGCAAACCTTTCGTGGGATACCTTCCGCAGTAGTGGCGCGGGTGGACAAAATGTAAATAAGGTTGAAACCGGTGTTCGCCTA
>JASBZJ010000006.1 GCA_029983495.1 Porphyromonas sp. | reverse complement strand
TTTTATTTTCGTCCTGATGAAAAGATCAAAACTTCGGAGCGTTTGTTTGAGTTTCCTTGATCATTTCTCATTTTGTTGTTGATTAAAATGGGAAATCATCAGGGAAATTCAAATACAAGTTCTATTCGTTTAGGTTTTTACTCGTGTTAAGATTTGGTATGCTTATTTTATTTGTTTGCTCTTTTGTTGAGTAATAACTACAATAGCTATATATATAAGTATTATAACTATAAATGTTACGAGCCAGCTTTTTGAGAAAAAGAAGGCGATAGCGATGAATAGAGTTTGAATGGCAAGGAGTATTATTGTGGCTTTTCGGTGTGTTAATCCACAAGCTAAAAGCAAGTGATGAATGTGATTTTTATCGGGCGAAAAGGGGCTCCTACCTGTGGCTATTCGGTAAAAGAAAACCCGAATAACATCCAGAGACGGTAATATTACAGGCGAAAAAGCAGCAAGTACCCCAAAAGAATACTCCGAACTCGGTACAAGGCGGTTAAGAGTAAGCACACTAAGTGTGGCCAAAACTATACCTAATGTAAGGGAGCCTGTATCGCCCATAAAAATCTTTTTATTACTATCGGCACTTTTGAAGTAGTTGAAGTAAAAGAAGGGTATAAGTATACCAACACCAATAACACATAGTATTACGGCATAGGTGTTGTGTATAAGGGTGGAGGTTAGTGCGTAATACAAAAACGACACAATACCTATACCCGAGGCTAAGCCATCGATACCATCAACAAGGTTTATTGCATTGATGATAAGCATGAAAATAAGTATACTTAACCCATATGCGAGGCCTATGGGAATTGAATGTACCCATAAAAAACCATAGAGGTCATAAACGTAAAGGCCTGTTTTTACCAGTAAAATCGAAGCCATCAGCTGTACAACAATCTTAACAAGGTAACGAACACCTATAAGGTCGTCGATAAGCCCCACAATATATAGGCAGAATGTAGCAACGCCTATCGATAACATTCCTAATGTATTTTCGGGGTCGGGTAGGGGGGGGAGGTATTTTGTTTCGCCCAGCCAATAAATACATAGGAACAGAAGCGATAATACTAAAGTTGCTACTGGTAAATAGGTTGCACCTCCTAAGCGAGGTATAGGTGTTTGGTGGCATTTGCGCTCATCTATAGCATCGTAGAGCTTCTTTTTATGAGCGACCTTTAGAATGAGCTTTAAAGCGTGACTGCTAAATATTATTGCAACAACGAATAAGAGCAGTAAAACAACGAATGAAATTCTAATCATAGTTCTTTATTGGCCCAAAAGGTAACTATTATTGTGCTTAATGTGTGTGAAATAAAGGAAGGGGTAGTTTTTTGTTACCTTTGCACTGCAGTAGTTAAAGTTGGTAATTGCTTTTGGGTGGTTATTCATCGTATGGCAGTAAGTGCTGGTTTTGCACTATGTTTCCCTACACTTTTAACGGCTTAGTGCGTTGCCTTATTGTTGAACTTTTACTTAGTGAACCTATTTTAGTTTAGCTTTTCTGTAATCATGCTCAATAAAGTATTACTTATCGGCTATGTTGGTAACGACCCAGAGGTTCGTTATTTCGATGAAAACCAATCAGTGGCCAATTTTAGTTTAGCACTTCATAGACCCTCGTACAAAACAAAGGCGGGTAAAATTGTACCCGAGCAAATCGATTGGGTTCGTGTTTCCTCGAGGGGCGATGCTGCTCGGTTTGCCGAAGAATTTGTGAAAAAAGGAACTCGAGTTTTCGTAGAAGGTAGGCTTAGTACCCGAACTTATACCGATAAGCAGGGGTTACAACACAATATTACCGAAGTTGTTGCCGAGCGACTGTCGTTTGTTGATTTACGTTCGTCGGCAAAACACCAATAATCATAGTACGCCAACTCTATATCTAATTAAAATTCGCAAGTATAGTTAATCGCCTTTAACCCCATATTACAAGTGTTTGCTTCGTTGCCTTTATTAACTACTACTACTACTACTATGTGGTTCTCGAACTTATTTCAAGGGGTTACTACATATCCTATGTCGTGGCAAGCGGCAATTTCGTTGGTTGTAGTAGTAATACTTTTGTTACTTTCGGGTTATATGTCGTCCAGCGAAACGGCATATTTTTCCCTTTCACCACAGGATATTAATACCATAAAAGAAAGCGATGCACATAACGACAAAAGGCTTTTGAACCTACTTGAGCATAGCGAGCAACTACTTGCTACGATACTCATTGGCAATAATGTGGTAAACATGGCTATTGTGTTCCTTAGTAATTATGCCCTTTTTTTGTTAATCGATTTCGGCGGAGCTACAACCTTGCGTTTTGTGCTTCAAACCATTGCATTAACTTTTCTGTTATTGCTTTTTGGTGAAATTACACCTAAGGTTATTGCCCGAAAAAATCCCTTGGCTATGAGCCGCTTTTCAACACCACTTATGGTACCCTTATTTCATTTGCTTAAACCTATGTCGAAAGCCTTAATGGCTACTTCGAACCATACTAAGGGAAAGGAGGAAAAGGGGAAGGAACTTTCGGTAGACGAATTATCGAAAGCTGTTGAATTAACGGAAGGCAAAAGCCCCGAGCAAAGTGAGATTATGGAAGGAATAATACGCTTTCACGATAAAACGGCGGTTGAAATTATGGTTCCTCGTATAGATATGGTTGACGTTGATTATACGTGGCCTTTTAGTAAAGTGCTTGCGCTTATTGTGGAATCTGGCAATTCGAGGTTACCCGTTTTTGAGGGTACGCAAGATAATATTAAGGGAATACTTTATATCAAAGATAACATTCCCTATATAGGCGAAGGCGACCTTTTCGACTGGCATAAACTTATTCGACCCGCATATTTTGTACCCGAAAATAAAATGCTCGATGAATTGCTCGAGGAGTTCAGAGCTGAACGAATTCATATGGCTATTGTTGTTGACGAGTATGGAGGGACTTCGGGTATTGTTACGCTTGAGGATATATTAGAGGAAATAGTAGGCGAAATATCGGATGAGTACGATGAAGAGGAGTTGCCTTATACTTTACTTGCCGATGGCTCATATTTGTTCCAGGCAAAAACGCAGCTCTCTGATTTTTGCCGTCTCTTAGGCATTGATTATTCCTTTTTTGATGATGTTGAACAGGAGGTGGACACTTTGGGAGGGGTTTTTCTAGAAGTAAAACAGGAATTACCACACGTAGGCGATAAGGTGCAATACCGAGGTATGGAACTCGAAGTTGTGGATTTAGAAAAGCTTCGTATTCAACAGATGCGAGTAACGCTTCCAAGGGAATTACGCCCAAAAACATCGAACCTCTAATATCATAACTTCTTAGCTTAAGCGTGTTTGTACATCCCACGGTTTTTTATATCGAAAAATTTACTTCTTTTCCCCCTAAGGCAGAACATATAAATAACCCACTTAACGAAGTAGAGCAAGGGGTTCTTTCAATGCTTTTAGGGGAAGAGGTAACGATTGAGCGAACCCCTCGCGGAGCTCCTTCTCTTAAATTGTCCGATGGCTCATTCCGCTCTCTTTCCATAAGCCATACAACCAGTCACCTTGCTGTGTTAGTTGCTCCGTACAGCCTTTCGGTAGGTGTCGACATCGAAAATTACCGTCATAAAGTAATTAGGGTTGCTGAACGGTATATGTGCCCCGATGAATTAACTATGCTCGAGGCATGTGTAACATACTCCCAAAAATTGCGTTTAGCTACGCAAATTTGGTGTTGCAAGGAGGCTTTATATAAAGCACTTGCTCCCATAAACCCTAGTGTTGATTTTAGGCGATGCTATAAAGCTCTAGCTTTTACAAATCGTACTGTTGTAATGGCATATATGCCAACATATAATTTTACTAACCAGCCCTTTTTACTACATTGCAATGTTACTGCGGATTATTGTTTGGCCTATTGTGTGTTGCCACGGATGGCTTTGTTAGAATAGTTGCTCAAAAAGTTTGTCAAGTATTTTTTTCGTACTAAAATATACCTTGGAATTTGCCAATAAATACTTACTTTTGTGGTAGGCTTTTCTTGTAAGCATTGTAGGCTTATTAAACTTAGCTTGTTGCGTGAGGGTGCACCTTGGTTTATTATTTGGTGTTTTCTGTTCGTTATGAGTAAGTTAGTGAATTTACAGCTTTAGAGAAGATGCTGTACTTGCGATAAAAGAAGATACTAAATTAAATACCTGCCACTTTGCCCGCCTTGTTATATGGTAAGTTGAGCATGCCTTTTACCCGCTCGGATGATGTTTACTCCGATAGTGACTTTCCTACACCGAGTTTGAGTATTGGGGCTGAGTACAACAAACAGTAACCGGCAAACAGAAAGAGAACAGAAGTTTATTTCAGTGCGTGGTTGGTTTGGTGTTTTACTAGTTTCGCTCTCTTGGTGGTAGCACGTTGTTCCCCCGTAAGCGTAATGGGGCGAGGCTGTGTGGCCTCTTTTAATGCTTTAACCAAGGGAAAATGATTTTACTTTTACTGTGTAGTGTAATGTAGAGAAGAATATATAAATCACCTGTAATAAAAGAAGATACGAACATGTCAAAAACTAGAATTACGCTATTCTTCCTATGCCTCTTTGCTGGTATAGGTTGGGCTTTTGCTCAGAATAGAACAGTGACGGGCGTTGTTATCTCTAGCGAGGACAACGAACCTATTATTCAGGCAAATGTTGTGGTGGTAGGCAATACTACTATTGGTGCTGCTACCGACATTAACGGGAAATTTAGAATCGAAGTTCCTGCTTCAGCTAAACAACTTAAGTTTACTTATGTTGGAATGAAGGATCTCGTTCTTGATATCCAGCCTGTAATGAATGTTGTAATGCACCCCGATACCGACCTCTTAGATGCCGTTGTGGTTGTAGGTTACGGTACAGGGCAGAAACTCGGAACGGTAACAGGTTCTGTTGCTCGTGTTTCGGGTGAAAAACTCGAAAATAAGCCTGTTGCTAACGTAATGGATGCTATGCAAGGCCAAGTTTCGGGGATGAACGTTACAACTACTTCAGGCGACCCTAACGCAATTGCCTCAATTACGATCCATGGTAATGCTTCGCTGGGTGCCAGCAGTGCTCCTCTTTATATTGTAGACGGGGTTCAAACGGCTGCTGCACTAGTTATGGCAATGAACCCTAACGACTTTGAAAGCTACACCGTACTTAAGGATGCTTCGTCAACCTCGATTTATGGGGCACGCGCTGCCAATGGGGTTGTTGTTATTACCACAAAAAAGGGGAAACGCAACCAAGATGGTAAAATCGTAGCTAACGCTATGTATGGTGTTTCTACCTTAATTAACCGTCGCCCTCGTCGCCTTCTTATGGGTGCGCAGGAACTTGTTGATTACCAAATCGCATTTACTTCGTATAAATATAAGGATACAGATCCCTCCAGGCGTATTAAGGATCAACGCGAATTCCTTAGCGACCTTGCTATTTCGAACTTCGATGGGACAGTTGACGTTGACGGTTTAACAGCTCAGGTAAATCGTGAATACGATTGGCTTGATGTTTATTTTAAACCGGCTCCTACTTACCAAGCCGATATGTCAATTTCTGGCGGTAGCGATAATATTTCGTACTACATTTCGGGTGGTTACCTTTCACAGGAAGCTATCACTACAGGAACTTCGTTCTTTAACAAGTTCAACCTACGTTCTAACCTCGATGCACGTGTTAAGGATTGGATGCGCGTAGGTATTAATATCAATGGTGGTATAACCGACCGTCGTTCGTCGCGTGGCTTTGGTCAAGCTTACATTAACGATGGTGTTTTTGGTGCTATATCTACACCAACATACTACAACTATCACAGCATGAACCTCGAAAAGAATGCCGATGGTACAGTTGCTAGCAAATCTTTTACGGACGAAATCCCCAACCTTGTTAAGTTTGTTCATAACTACCCGGCAATGACAGCGGGTCGGTTATATATGCCAAAGTTTAGAAATACTTATTCGTCGAAGAAAAATGTGGACTTCCGTTTGGGTACTTCGGGCTATGCACAGTTTACTCCGATCAATGGCTTAACCTTAAAATCGCAGGTAGGTGTTGAATATTCAACAACTAACTTTGCTTACCGTTTTTACCCCGATAACCACGAAGCTCTCGGTATTGGTGCTTCGCAACGTGCGTATTCGCAGGATTACATCCTTACTTGGACCAATACAGCTGAATACAAGTGGAAACCTGCTGATGACCATGATGTAACATTCTTGCTTGGTCACGAATTTGTTGATAGCAGTAGCGAAGGTTTCGATGCTTATAGCCGTGGGCAAATAAGTCGCGAATATATGTTCCTTCAAATGGGACAGTTAGGCGATTACCTTTCAATTCCTAGCGAAAGCTTTAGCGAATATGCTTACTTGTCGTTCTTTGGTCGTGCCAATTATTCGTACAAGGATTTAGTTGCTGCAGATGTTACTGTGCGTCATGACCGTAGCTCACGCTTTGGTCGTAACCACCAAGGGGGTACATTCTTCTCGGTTGGTGGCTTGTTCAATGCTCGTAGCATGTGGCTCCAAGATAACGAACTTATTAGCAAGTTGTCGCTTAAGGCTAACTACGGTACACAAGGTAACTCTTCTATTCCTCTCTACCAATCGGAAGCACTTACGGGTACTATCCACTATACCGAACGCCTTGCTTTTGGTGTAACAACAATTGGTAACCCTGACCTCCAATGGGAAACTCAAGGAATGGCTAACGTAGGTGTTGACCTCGGTCTGGAATAATCACCTCGAATTAGGTCTTAACTACTATAACCGTATTACTCGTAATATGCTTATGGCCGTACCACTCCCATATTCAACAGGTTATTCTTCGCGTTACGAAAATATTGGTCAAATGACAAACCAAGGTTTCGACTTCGACCTTACTTATACTTTCCTTGATACAAAGGAATGGAATGCTTTTGCTCGTACTTCATTCTCGTACAACTGGAACCGTGTTGATAAACTTCATACTTCACAAGCTGAAAAAGAAGGTTGGCAAAATGGCGTTTTCGCTTATGTAAAAGGTAAACCAACACTCCTTTATTCTGCTCAGTTTGCTGGTTACGACAAGGAAGGTAAACAAACTTGGTACGTACCCAACGAATTTAACGAAGATGGTAGCCGTAAGGTAACTAACAAATATAGCACAAGGCTCGAAGCTCCTATCGATTATGCTTTGGTTGATGCACCTTTCTTTGGTGGTCTTACCCTTGGTGCTACTTGGAGAAACCAAATTTCGCTCACCCTCGACTTTACCTTCCGTGCAGGCGCTTACGCACTCAATAACGACCGTTTCTTCTACGAAAATAACGTTACAACATTCTTGTTAACAGCTCGTAGCAAGAGCCTTCTCCACGCTTGGAATACCGACCTTTCGGAAGAAGAAAATGCAAACGCTACAGGTGACAAATTCGGTGATGCTCGCCAATTCGATGACCGTTTAATTGAAAAAACCGACTTCTTCCGTCTTAAAAACCTCACTCTAAGCTATACATTCCCAAAGAGCCTTTTCGACAATGCTAAGGTTATTAGCGGTGCTAAGGTATTCTTTACAGGTCGTAACCTCTTTACTCTGATGAACAAAAGCTTTAATGGCTTCGACCCCGAGTCGGCTTATGGTGTTGCATTAAACCGCTTCCCTACAACCAAGCAGTTTGTTGGTGGTATTCAACTTACATTCTAATTTAATCGTATAGAAGACGCATTAAGAAATGAAAAAGACAATATATTTACTTTCCTTGATCGCTTTTATAGTTGCATCGTTTACGTCGTGCGATGTTACCCGCGAGCCTAAGGGAACTCCAGTACAGGCACCTTTTAAATCTGTTGCCGAAGCTGAAATGAACCGCGATGCCCTCTATGCGCTTTTGCGGAATACCGAGTCGCCTACGACTCTTAACGCTCCTGATATTATGAGCGATTTGTACCAAGTAAACAAGAACGATAATAACACTATTCAGCCATTGTATGCTTGGCAACGTCAGTCTGTTCATGACCATGATATGGTTTTGGGGTATTACTTCAACAATTACTACTCAATGATGCAGGCTAACTACTTTATTATGCGTGCCGAAGAACTTATCAATAACGAAAATGTTGAAAAAACGGACGCTGAAGTAGCAACCCTTAACAAGTATATCGGTGAAGCAAAAGTTATACGCGCTTTGGCTCACTGGCGTATCGTTCAACGTTTTGCTCGTCCTTGGGCTGTTGGCGACCCCGATGATAGAACTATGGGTATTATTATCTCGGATAAATATGCTCCTCTCGAAATTGCTAAGGCTCCAAAATCGAGCCGTAAAGCTGTTTACGATTTAATCTATTCCGACCTCGATTTTGCTATCGCAAATATCCCTGCCGATGCTAATAAGGAAGTAAAACCCGCTATTCGTATAACTCAGGATTTTGCTTACGCTGTTAAGGCTCGTGCCGCCTTAACTCGCCAGGATTGGAATACCGCCGCTGAGTGTTCGAAGAAGGTGATGGATAAATATCCTCTTCAACCTAAGGAAGAACTCTATCGTATTTGGCAAACTGAAGATAGCCCTGAAATACTCGTTCGCTTGTTCACAACAAAGAGTATTGGTGGCGTTTCCGCTTCTATGCTATTTGGTGGTGGTCAGTACTTAGATGAGGATCGTAATGGTAAGGAGGTGATTCTGGACCTTCGTTTACCTGTTGTAGTACTTGCTGCATGGGTTCCTAAAATCTATAGCGATAAGGATCAGCGTAAAACGGTTTATGTTAAGCGCATGGATTGGTATTATGTAGGGTCTGGTGCTTACTATCATGGTCTTCAAAAGTTTGCAGGTAACCCTAGTTTAACCAAGGATCCCAAACGCCCTGAATATAAGTTTGGTATCCACCTCTTTAATGCCGGTGAAGCTTACCTAATTAATGCTGAAGCTAATGCTATGAGAAGTGACGTTGCTGCGGCTAGTGAAGCTCTTCAGCGTTTAAAGGAGGCTCGTGGTGCAGAATTCGATCCTAACGACTTTTTAACACCCGACGACCTTATGAACGAAATCCGTGTTGAGCGTGTTCGTGAACTTGTTGGTGAAGGTTTCCGTATGAACGACCTTGTTCGTTGGAACGAGGGGATGAGCCGTAATGCTGAGGCTCAGGAGTTACCTCTTTACCCAGTTCTTCCTGATGCTAACGACCTTACCGTTACAGCCGATAATGATATGCTCATTTGGGAATTCCCATCACGTGATGTAAACCAGAACCCCGACCTTTCTGCACACCGTAACTGGAAGTAATCTAGGTTCTGAATACAATAGGTAATTGCTAAATACAACGTAATTACTCTTCAGGCAAGCACCTCTCAAAAATATGGGAGGTGCTTTTTTTGTGAGTTATACAAATCGCATTATGAATTGTGCCTTGGCGGTTATTGTTCACAATTTGGAAATGTGTTTGGGAGGACGTACAGTTCGTAACCTGTCTGCCCCTCCAATCTGAACGAATTTGTGCTAGTTTTCTATTATTGTTTTTTGTTATGTGAACATAGTAAGAACATCCCTATGTGCCCATTCTTATGAATACTTACACAATTATTTGAACACTTGTTGCACTTGATACTGGAAGCTACCAAACTTACCCTGGAAAGATTTCATTTGGAAAAACCTTCGATTATGATTACCTTTGTTCCTGTAGATATAGATCGCAATAATATGGAAAAAGTTGTAAGCGGTATTCGACCAACGGGTAATCTTCATTTGGGGAATTACTATGGTGCAATTATAAACTTTCTTTCGATGCAGGAACAATACGACTGCTTCTTCTTTATTGCGGATTGGCATGCCCTTACTACCCATCCCAAACCTGAATCGATTCGCGAAAGTTGCTATACAATACTTGCTGAATACCTTGCCGCGGGTATTGATCCTGATAAGGCTCCTATTTACATTCAAAGCGATGTGCCGGAGGTTTTAGAATTGTATCTCTATTTTAATATGATTTCCTACCTTGGCGAGCTTGAGCGTACCACAACCTTTAAGGATAAAGCCCGTAAAAACCCCGATAACGTAAATGCGGGTTTATTAACTTATCCTTCGCTTATGGCTGCCGATATCCTTTTACACCATGCCAAGCGAGTACCAGTAGGTAAGGATCAGGAGCAACACCTCGAAATAACGCGTAAACTTGCTCGTCGCTTTAATACTATTTATGGTGTAGAGTATTTTACCGAGCCTCTATCATTCCAGCCAAGCAGTGGTAATAAAAGTATAAAAGTGCCAGGTTTGGATGGAAGTGGAAAGATGGGTAAAAGTGAGGGGAATGCTATTTACTTGGTTGACGATGCCAAAACAATTTCGAAAAAGGTAATGCGTGCTGTTACTGATAGTGGACCTGTTGCTCCCAATAGCGAATTACCCGAGCCTATTGCAAACCTTTTTACATTAATGGAGCTGGTTTCGAGTAAGGAGGTTTACGACTACTACCGCACAGCCTATGCAAATTGCTCAATTCGTTATGGCGATATGAAAAAACAATTGGCTGAGGATATTATTAATCATACCGCACCTATTAGGGAGCGTATACTTGAGTATAGGCAGAACCGCACCCTATTAGAACGAATTGCGAAGGAAGGTGGCGAAAAAGCACGCGAAAGTGCACGTAAAACTATTCAAGAAGTTCGCCAAATAATTGGCTTTCGCCCCTACGAACTTTAAGAACAAACAAATCTAATACAAATATTTTAAGCATTATGGATTTTACTGGAAGAATAATTCAAAAGCTTGACCTTGTTGAAGGGGTGAGCAAATCGGGAAACGAATGGAAAAAACAGGAGTTACTACTCGATTTGGTTACCGATAATCCCATGTATCCTAAACGCTTGTGCATAACATTTTTTGGCGATCGTACAGAACTACTTTCTCCCTTTGATGCAGGCATGAATGTAGTTGTTGCTGCTGATGTTGAAAGTCGCGAGTTTGGCGGTAAGTGGTATACGAATGTTAATGGCTATAGAATTTCAGCTGCAGCTAATGCTGACCCCGCAAATGTTGCTGGTAACCCTGGTGTAGCGATGAACGATGTACCAACTAGCTCGGGTTATGCTCCAAATTTTGGCTCAGCCGCTACGCCTGTTTCCTCAAATGATGCTTTTGGTAGCGATGCTGCCGACGATTTGCCATTTTAAGAATTAAAGCTCTTTCCTAAATATATAAGTTCATTCGATTTTTCCGAAAATATATTTTTGGGGAATCTAATATTCTTATTACCCTGATTAGGCAATAATAGTATAGTGTATTACTATGATGAAGTATTTCGAAGAGGCCGATATTGCCGTTACGGTATGCAATAAAGAGGGAAATATCATCGCCATGAATAAACAATCGTGCGAGGTAAACCTTAAGCCCGGTCAAACAAGCTTACTTGGTGCAAACATAATTGATTGTCATCCCGAACCTGCTCGTTCGTTGCTTATCCATATGATGGAAGCTCAGGAAAAACATGTTTACACTATTGAAAAGAATGGTAAGAAGAAACTTATATATCAAATCCCTTGGTACGAAAACGGCGAATATGCTGGTTTTATGGAGTTATCGATGGTAATACCATTCGAAATGGAGCATAAGATTCGTACCCCTAAACCTACTCCATCAAGTAATAGTTAACGCTCTTTTTTTTCATTAAGTTGCCTGTAGTTATGAATATCTCTCCACTTGAATTTGAGCCACGCCTCCTTCATACACTATGGGGGGGGAAGCGCATTTATGCTTTAAAGAATATTCCACCAAAAAGCCTTTCAATTGGAGAAAGTTGGGAGGTTTCGCCAATGCCCGAAATCCCTTCTGTAGTTAAATCTGGCGAACTAAAGGGGTTGACTCTCCCACAGGTAATGCAACGTTACGCTTCGCATATCATGGGTGAAACGCTTTGTAATAAGTATGGAAAAAAGTTCCCTTTGTTAATTAAGTTTATCGATGCAGCGGAGGATCTTTCGGTACAAGTTCACCCTGGTAAGGATGAGGATTCGAAGCCGGTAAATAGTAAGAAAAATGCCTTAGCAAAGAACGAAATATGGTATGTGATGGATGCCTCACCCGAGGCCGAAATTATTTATGGGCTTTCGCAGGATTCTTCTCCTCATGAGCTAATTAGCTACGCAATTGAAGGGAACTTATTTGAATTGTTGAGGCGTATTCCTGTACAGCAAGGGCAGATTTTTGATAACCCAGCAGGCACAATTCATGCTATACGCAAGGGAAACCTAATACTCGAAATACAGCAACCCGTTGATGTTACATATAGGTTGTGGGATTACGACCGCATGGATAAACAAACTGGAAACAAAAGACCTTTACATTTAACCGAAGCTGTTGAAGCTGCTATTTTAACACGTAATCAATACCATAATGTGCCATATAGGGCAATACCTAATGCTGCAACCCTATTATTGGAAAAGGATTTTGCTACGGTAGAAATGGTATGGATTAGCCAGCAATCTATTATGTATGAACCTCCATTTTTGGAAAGCTTTGCTATAATGGTTGGGGTATCGGGCGAGTGTTCCATAACAACAAATCAGGATGTTGAGCTAACTATTCGTAGGGGGCAAACGGTACTATTCCCAGCTTCGAATATGCCTCTTAAATTAAGCAATAACGACGATGGTCGTATGATTGCCATTACTTTGCCTGACCCAAGACTTATACAAAAAAATAAATAGAGCGAACGCAAACACAGAGTTGTATATTATAAGCGAGGTTTTTCTTCTGTAGAGCCACAGACGGAGCCTCGCTTTAACTTATTATTCCCCACTGTTCCTCGGGCGGATACAACCGATTTAACTCTAATTGTATACAGCTATTTTCAGGATTAGTAAGTTTAGGATCGCTCTTAAGAATTTCCTCTACATATATGGCAGCAGTTCGTAGTAGCCCCATATCTCTGCTAGGGCTTGCAAGGTTAAGACCTGGTAGCTCGCCACTTTGTCGTGTTCCTTCAAGGTCACCTTCGCCACGGAGTTTCATATCTTCCTCGGCAATAATAAATCCATCGGTTGTTTTTACCATAACTTCGAGCCGTTTTTTAGCTGTAAACGATAAATCCGCCGGAGCTACAAGTATGCAGTAGCTTTGTTCTGCACCGCGACCAACTCTACCTCTAAGCTGGTGCAGTTGCGATAACCCGAATCGGTTGGCGTTTTCAATAACCATAACCGTTGCATTGGGTACATTTACCCCAACTTCGATAACTGTTGTTGATAGCAGTATGGGTATTTTACCCGAAGCAAACAGCTCCATACGAGCTTGTTTTTCAGCGGAAGTAAGTTTGCCGTGAACATATGTTACGTTGTTTTGCCCAAAGCGTTGGCAATAGTGCTTGTAACCTGTTTCGATGTTTTTGTAGTCGCTTTCCTCAGTTCCCTCAATCATGGGGTAAACTACATAAATCTGCCGTCCTTCAATAACTCGTTCTCCTACAAAATGATATACTTTTTCCTGCTGACGCTCGGTAAAAAGCACTGTTTTAATGGGTTTCCGCCCCGGGGGTAGCTCGTCGATAACTGAAATATCGAGGTCGCCGTAAAGAGTCATGGCTAAAGTTCGCGGTATAGGGGTTGCACTCATAATTAGTATGTGAGGCAATAAGTTAGGGTTCTTTTGCCAAAGTTTAGCTCGTTGTGCTACGCCAAAACGGTGCTGTTCGTCGATTATAGCTAAGCTCAGCTCCTTAAACTGTACCCCCTCTTCTATTAAAGCATGTGTTCCTACTAAAATATTTATTTCACCATTAAGTATGGCTTGTTTAATTTCTTCGCGTTCGCGTTTTTTTGTGGTACCCGTCCATAAAGCAACTTTAATCCCAAGGGGATGAAGAAGTTCGGAAAGTGTTGCATGGTGTTGGGTAGCAAGTATTTCGGTAGGGGCCATCATGCAGGATTGTGTTCCATTGTCGAGGGCGAGCATCATAGCAAAGGCTGCAACCACTGTTTTACCACTCCCTACGTCACCCTGTACAAGCCTGTTCATTTGTATACCCTTATTTGTGTTGAGCCTTATTTCCTTGATAACCCTTTTTTGAGCTGCCGTAAGTTGGTACGGAAGTGAATCGTATAACGATGTAAAGTTAATGCCTACTTGTTCATAGCGGTAGCCTGCAAAACAACTATTTCGTTCGAGCTTTTTTCGTTCTTGAGAAAGTCGAAGAAAGAATAGTTCATCGAACTTTATCCGTTCTACGGCTCGAGCTAATTGCGTAATATTTTGGGGGAGATGAATACTATATACAGCTTCGGCAAGTGTGGGCATATTAAGATGTTGCCGAATATTAGTGGGTAATGTTTCGGTAAGGTACTGATTAACTATAGGTACCAGCGAAAGAATAACCTTACGAAGGTTGCGCGAATCGAGGTATACTCTCTTCATTTTCGCCGTGGTGTGGTAAACACCCATAAGGCTACCTACAACTGTTTGCGCTTGTGTTATAGGAGTAAGTTCGGGGTGGGTAAACGAAAACGTTCCATTATATGTGGAAGGTTTTCCAAATAGTATGTATTTTTGGTTTACTGGATAGATGTGCTGAATATTCATTACCCTTGTGAACCAAACAAGCTCTACAGTACCTGTTTCGTCCTCAAATATTGCTCGTAATCGAGTTTTTCGCCCTACGCCTTCGAGGCTATAATGGCGTAATGTACCACACAGTTGTATTTCGTTGGTTTGTGTTTTTAAATCACTAATCTTAAACAGTTTGGTGCGATCAACATAACGGTACGGAAAGTAAAAAATAAGGTCGCGGTAGGTAATAACCCTTGCGTCATCCTCAAGTACTTTCGCTTTTTTTGCATTAAGCGAAGGAAGGTAAACAAGCTTAGTATTAAGGTAATCGTTAGCCATGTTACCAAAAGTGTTTTTGTGAGGGTTTATTTTTTTGCAAGTAGAGCTTCGAATAAAATAGCGTCGGTGGGGGTTGTTATTTTAAAGTTGTCGTACGAGTCTTCGTAAAGCAGAGGGGCTTTGTGGAAGTAGGCTTCGTATACCGAGCAATCATCGGTAAACAAAGGTGAATAACTTTGCTGGTAGGCTTGTTTTATACATTCGCTCCAAAATACTTGTGGGGTTTGTACTGCAACAAACAAGTTTCGGTTAGCTTGTTGCGATGGTCTTGGTTGGATGGTATTATCCTTCGCATTGTTTGCTTCGTTGCTCTGCCACATTCTTATGCTTTCGGTAAGGGGTTTATATGGAATAACAGCCTCGTGGTGATTTGCCAGTGTAAGTAGTTGGTTAATAGTTTCCCCCGAAATGGAGGGGCGAACAGCATCGTGTATTGCTACAATGCAGTTATTGGGGATAATTGCGAGTGCGTTTTTTACTGATTCGAATCGCGTGGCTCCCCCATCAACTATTATAATAGAAGCAAGTTTTTTGTAGCTTTTGCATAGTTGTTGCCAAAAGGGCATACAATTTGGAGCAACCGAAACCACGCATTGGTGGGCATAAGGTAATATAGCCTCGAGAGTATACACCAATATTGGTTTGCCTGCAATGGTAGTATATTGTTTGGGTATTGTAGTACCAAAACGTGTTCCGGTACCACCTGCAGGAATAACAAAATAAGGAGTACGTTCGGTCGAATCCATGGCTTGAAAAGCTATTTTTCGCGAATAAAAACGTTTATGGGTATTCCCGTAAAGTTCCAGTTTTCCCTGATTTTGTTTTCAAGAAAACGGCGATAAGGCTCCTTAACCCATTGGGGGAGGTTTGCGTAAAACGCAAATGTAGGAACAGCTGTAGGTAATTGGGTTGCGAATTTAATTTTTATGTATTTCCCTTTTATCGAGGGGGGAGGTGTTTGTTCAATAAGGGGAAGCATTACCTTATTGAATTCGTGAGTAGGTATGCGTTGGCTACGCCGTTTGTATATGTCGTTGGCAATTTCGAGTACTTTAAATATTCGTTGTTTAGTGAGGGCAGAAATAAAAACGATGGGAAAATCAGTAAACGGTGCTAGCCTTTGGCGAATGGCATTTTCGAAGTGTGCAATTGCTTGGTTACTTTTATCTTCAACTAAATCCCATTTATTTACACATACTACAAGCCCTTTACTGTTTTTCAGGGCAAGCGAAAGTATGTTTACGTCCTGGCTTTCAATTCCTCGAGTTGCTTCAATAAGAGCGATGGCAACGTCGCAGTTTTCAATGGCTCTTATGGCTCTAATAACCGAGTAGTACTCGGGGTCATCGGTAACCTTTCCTTTTTTACGAATTCCAGCTGTATCTACTAAATAAAAGTTTAGTCCAAATTTGTTGTATTCGGTGTAAATGGCATCGCGTGTAGTGCCTGCAACATCGGTAACAATGTTTCGCTCCTCGTTAAGGAAAGCATTTACGAGCGATGATTTGCCTGCGTTCGGTCTACCAATAACGGCAAAACGAGGCAGTATAACTTCGTTGGGCAATTGGGTATCCTTGTCGAAAAGCGAAATAACTTTATCGAGCAACTCGCCAGTGCCACTCCCATTAATCGACGAGATAGGGAATGGATCCCCTAGTCCGAGCGAGTAAAACTCGGCACTTTGATAACCAATTTGGTAATTATCGGCTTTGTTTGTTACTAGTATAACAGGTTTATTATGGTTTAGTTGCCTAAGGGTATGAGCAGCTTCCTTGTCGAGGTCGTGAATTCCTTCAGCCACATCAACAACAAATAGTATAACATCGGCTTCTTCAACGGCAATTATTACTTGGCGGTTAATTTCGCTTTCAAAAATATCATCGCTTGCTTTAACCCATCCACCTGTATCGACTACCGAAAATTCTACGCCCGCCCATTCGCTTCGTCCGTATTGGCGGTCGCGTGTGGTACCCGCTTCGTCGTTAACAATGGCTTGCCTAGTGCCTACTAAACGGTTAAATAGGGTACTTTTTCCCACATTAGGTCTGCCTACAATGGCTACAAGTCTGCTCATAGTAATAGGGTATTCTGTATTAATTATCGTTGTAGAAGAAAAAACGCTCGGGGTTAATAGAAACTCCGTAGCGTTAACAATTAGCGATAAAAACGAAGAGGGCTAGGGTAGCGAGGGGTTGCTACGGCGGAACACCTGTTTTAGTCAAGCCGATAACCCAGTTCGTTTAGTTTTCGTTGGTTGTTGCGCCAATCGGGGTCTACCTTAACAAACAAATCGAGGCGCACGTGCTTACCCAGATAGTTTTCGAGGGATTTACGAGCTGCGGTTGAAAAGTTCTTTATGGTTCGCCCCTCCTTGCCCAAAAGTATTGCTCGTTGGCTGGGGCGTTCTACTAGTAGCACGCAACTTATTTCAATGGCATTTTTCTTTTCCTTATAACTTTCGGTAATTACTTCTACCGAGTAAGGAATCTCTTGTTTTGTGTAGCGTAATATTTTCTCGCGAATAATTTCACTAACAAAAAAGCGAACGGGGCGGTCGGTAAGTTGGTCGCTTTCGTAATAAGGTGGTGAAACTGGTAAAAGCTCTTCAATGCGTCGTTTAAGTTCTTGTATACCGAATGAATTTAATGCCGAAAGAGGTAGAATTTCGGCGTGTGGTAATAGGTTATGCCACGTGGTAACTAACGTTTCGAGCTTCTGTTGATCGCTCAGGTCGATTTTATTGATAAGAACAAGTACTGGACAAGTTAGCTTTGCCACGTGTTCAACAAAATCAACGTGTTTATCGGGTTGTTCAACAACATCGGTAACGTAGAGCAATATGTCGGCATCGCCAAGGGCGCTTTCCGAAAAGGCGCGCATGCGTTCCTGTAATTTGTAGCCTGGTTTTAGTACGCCAGGCGTATCGGAATATACTACTTGCATGCCGGGGGTATTAACTATACCCACTATACGGTGCCTTGTAGTTTGTGCTTTATTGGTAATAATCGAAAGCTTTTCGCCTACCAACTTGTTCATTAGGGTACTTTTCCCCACATTAGGGTTCCCCACAATGTTTACAAAGCCACTTTTAAAAGGGGGTGTTGGTTGGTTCTCGCTCATGTTATATACTCTAATAGTTATAAGGTTGTTGAGGTATTCTCCTTTTATTTTTCGAGCCTTTTTATTTCTATTTTTTATCTCCGTCGTATCCCCATACAAGGTAAACTGCTCCCCAAGTATAACCAGCTCCGAATGATGTAAGTATTAACTTATCACCTTTTTTCAGCTTGTTTTCCCATTCCGCTAGGCAAATAGGAATTGTAGCACTACTAGTATTACCATATTTTTCGATGTTAATCATCACTTTGCTTGGGTCAACTTTTAACAACGAGGCTACCATATCAATAATACGTAGGTTTGCTTGGTGGGGAACAACCCAATTAATATCACTTTCAGTAAGATTGTTGCGCTTCATTATTTTTGAGCAACAATCCACCATCCCTCTTATTGCATATTTGAACACGTGCTGTCCATCCTGAAACACAAAATGTTCGTGGTTGGCCACTGTTTGTTCATTTGCCGGTTTTGCACTACCACCAGCGTGCATTATTAAGTGTTCCTTACCTACACCATCGGTGCGGAACATAGCATCCATTACACCTATACCTTCTTCATCGCTCGATTCAAGTAAAGCAGCCCCGCTACCATCGCCAAATAGGGGCAAGGTGCTTCGGTCGGTTTTATCAATTGCTGCCGACATTTTTTCAGTTGCCACTACAATAAGGCGTTTATATCGGCCTGTGCGTATGTAGTTAGCACCTGTTTCGAGGGCATATAACCAGCTTGGGCATGCCGACGATAGGTCGAATGTGAATGCGTTTTTACAGCCAGTATTGTATGCTACTATCGATGATGTTGTGGGAAAATGATAGTCAGCGGTATTTGTAGCGAGTATAATACCTTCAATCGACTCAGGAGCCACACCACTTTTTTCGAGTAAGCGTAATACCGCTTGTGTGGCTAGGTACGAAGCTCCTTTTGTTTTGTCGGTAAGTATGCGACGCTCTTTTATACCCACGCGGGTCATAATCCATTCATCGGATGTGTCGACCATCTTTTCAAGATCGGCATTGGTAAGCTTTTCGTCGGGTAAGTAATTACTAACAGCCGTTATAACGGCACTTTTTAGATTCGGCATAATCAGAGTGCTCCTAAAAAGGGGATGATTTTTTTGGGGAAGGATTTATAATAGGGAACCGAGTATTTGTTCGAGGCTTATAATTACAAACTGTTGCTGTAAGCAAAAATAAACCGAGTAGGGGCAACAAATAAAAATAAGCAACCGCTTTGCCCAATGCAACAAACACGTCACCAACTTACTAGTGAGTTGTTTGCTAATGTGGCATAAGCGGTACTAAAAAGTTTTGCGCCTAGGCAAGTTTTTTAATCTTCTACCTCAAACACTTTTTTGCCACGATAGTAACCACTTTCGGGGCTTACAGTGTGGTAGATGTACCATGAACCATTTTCGGGGTCACGAGCTAATTGAGGCATAGCTACCTTATCGTGACCACGACGTGTGCGTGTTCTTGAATTTGATTGTTTTCGTTTAGGATGTGCCATATCTTATTATTACTATATTTCGTATTTGTAATTGTTTGTGTTTATTCCTTCGGAGTTCCTTTACGAGCCTTCCACTCTCACGATAATTCCGAAGAATCGGGTGGAACTCCAGAGGGAAAAATTTTTCCCCGATGCTTTACGTATTGTTACTGTTATCGTCTATGGGAAATTTATCGAGTAAAACGCCAAATGGGTTTATTGCAACTTCGGTAGAGGCTTCTTGGGAAAGGTATTTTTCAACCTCAGGAGAACACTTCCCTTTGGGGTGAACATGCCTAAGGGGAATACTTAGTACTACAAAACTGTACAACAAATCATCGAGTACAAGATTCGGATTTTCGCGTGCCACAATAATTTGCTCGTCACCATCGCCTCCATCGGTATCGCCCAGTGTTACCACTATGTGGTAGCTG
>JASBZJ010000005.1 GCA_029983495.1 Porphyromonas sp. | reverse complement strand
CCAAAACCATCTTCCTCATACATATTCACACCCGGAACCGATTTTAGCATCCGATTTATATCGGTATAATCAAACTTTTTAAGTTCGTTCGGCGAAATGTAGTAGGCCGAGCCTGTTCTATTACGAGCCTGGAACTTACTCCCCAATATTTGCTTGGCCTGAACGACCACTTCGCCAAGCTCTTTTTCGGTAGCTAACGAGTCGGCTCGTAATATAGCAATAGAATCGGTATTAACCTCTTGAGCTTTTAGCATTTTACCAGCTATGGTAAGCACCAAAATAATGCAACATAAACTTTTTCTTAGCATGCGTGTAATTAAATCTGCAAGGAAACAGCTCCCCAAACTCTATTTTCGAAAGCCAAAAGTAGGTTTTAGCATGGCTATAAAAAGCGAGAAACAAATCAATATTCGTTTTCCGACTGCAAAGATACAGTTATATTATACATTACCATATACCTATTTTTGGGGATTATGCAATTTGGAAGCTTTGCAAAACGAGTTATAGTCCACTACTGGAGTAATAAATCTTCTTTATGGCACTATAAGGGGTACTTAATAAACTATGGCAAACCTCACTCGTCAAATAAATAGAAGGTCGTAAGTAGCGACTATGATAAGGAGGAAAAGAGTAATTAAACAACAGAAACTTATGAACAGAAGCATTAAAAACCAAGTAAGAGGATTTAGAACACAAGATGGCGCAGGCGTAAGCTTGGTTCGCGTTCTTGGCAATCAAACTACAGAGGAATACGATCCTATACTGATGCTCGACTCATTCGACAGCACAGATCCCTCGGAATACGTTGCAGGCTTCCCTCTACACCCACACCGAGGAATCGAAACCATAAGTTATCTATACCATGGACGCATGGTTCATAGCGATACGCTAGGGAACCGTGAGGAAATAACCGATGGCGAAGTGCAATGGATGAATGCAGGCTCGGGAATCGAACACGCTGAAGAAGTTCCAGCTGCAGAACGCCTTCTTGGCGTACAATTGTGGCTTAATCTGCCCGCAACCGAAAAAATGAGTAGCCCATACTACCACTCGATTCGAAAAAGCGATATACAGGAGATCCCTTTCGATGGAGGTTATTTACGATTGCTTGCAGGCAATTATAAAAACCATAAAGGCTTCGAGGGGAAACATCTACCACTCGATTACTACGACATTCACCTCGAGCCAGAAAAAAGCATTACCATCAACACTAGCATAGACCATTCTGTTATGCTTTTTACCCTATTAGGAGAAATTGAGATTGAAGGCGAAAAAGTCCCCGAAAAAACAGCAGCCAAACTAACTCGTGGCGATGTGGTAACCATTAAAAACATCGGTAGTAGCGAAGCATTTGTCCTATTTATGAGTTCAAAAGCATTAAACGAACCCATTGCTTGGGCTGGACCAATTGTAATGAACACTCGCAGGGAACTGCAGGAAGCATTCGATGACCTTGATAATGGCAACTTTATCCGTGAAGAACTCGAAATTTCGTAATTGCCCCCAGCTTGGTGCGACCGACTTGTCGCACTAAGCCCTAAAACAGGAAATGATTTAAACTTTATGGAAGAGAAGAAAATAAAAAGCTACGAAACCAAACATATACGAGTAACATGGGAACCGCACCTTTGCAGGCATGCTGCCGAATGTGTAAAAGGGGCAAGTGATGTTTTCAATCCCTCAATACGCCCATGGATAACCCTAAAGGAAGGCAAAGAAGAAGCAAAACGTGTGGCCGAAGTGATAGACCGTTGCCCCACGAGAGCATTAAAATATGAGCTGAAAAAAGTATGATAACAATAAAGTTCCTACCTGAAAGCCACGAAGCATTAGCCTACAAAGGAGAAGAGGTTATAGGCGAAATAAACTACATTGCACAAGCCGACCATTGGGTTATTACACATACTGGCGTTAGAGGGGACTACCGTGGGCAAGGAATAGCCGCACGCCTGGTTGAGGAAATAGCAAACCAAGCACGGCTTTCCAATGTTACTATCGACCCAGCGTGTTGGTATGCCGAGTTGGAATTAACTCGAAAACCACAATACGAAGGGCTACTATACAACAACAAAACAAACATCTAACCATAGTTGCTTAATAGCTACCTCGAAGTGCGTATCTAAACATTTGTTGAACACATCAAAACAAATATTGTCGTTGGTGTATACCAAAGATTTTTTTCCTCATCTCCTTACGATAATCTCTCTGGGGATTAGGACAGGTATTGTATTGCAACATAGTATAGTACAGTTCATTTCAATAGAAAGAAGTAACTTTGTTGCAGGATGTGCAATGATGTACGGAAAAACAACAATTAGTGAACATTGTCGTCATGCTATAAGAGGTTGGAATATAGTTTCGAAAGATGAACTCGGTGTTTCTATTCGTAAATACCCGCCTCTGAACAATCGAACTAGGCTATGCCTATTATATTATTGCCAAGCAAATAGGAACGAAGTACAATATAAAATAGATATTTAGTGATAGACTCATGCAACTTAGAAAACTATTCGTAAGCTTAGTGTTGCTTGTGGGGATACTTCTACCCCAGCTTTCGTTTGCACAACAGCTTCAACAACTTCCTATCGACCCAGCAGTAAAGATGGGAACATTGCCCAATGGGCTAACTTACATTATTCGTAAGAATAGCGAGCCAAAGGGTCGTGCGAACTATTACATCGCTCAAAAAGTTGGTTCTATTCTTGAAAATGAAGACCAACTAGGGCTTGCCCACTTCCTTGAACATATGGCTTTTAATGGAACGAAAAACTTCCCTGGTAAAAACTTGATATCGTTCCTCGAAAGAATTGGGTGCCGTTTCGGTGCTGACCTTAATGCTTACACCGCATTCGACGAAACAGTTTATACTATTATGGATGCACCTACCGATATGGGTAAAGAAGTTATCGATAGTTGCGTTCTTATTCTTCACGACTGGAGTAGCAATATAGAACTCGATAGTAAGGAAATTGATGAGGAACGAGGTGTTATTCAGGAAGAATGGCGTTCGCGGAATAATGCCAACACTCGTACCATTACGGCTCTTTTACCTAAGCTATTCCCCAACAACATCTATGCGAAGCGCATGCCTATTGGCACAATGGATGTTGTTATGCATTTCCCCCATAAAGCCATTCGCGACTTCTACCACAAATGGTACCGCCCAGACCTACAAGGTATTATTATCGTAGGCGATATCGATCCCGACTATGTAGAAGGAAAAATAAAGGAATACTTTGCCGATATACCCACTCCTACTAACGCAGCAAAACGTGAGTACGTTGAAGTTGCCGATAATAAGGAACCCATTGGAGCCCTTGTTACCGATAAGGAAAATACCTCAACGCAAGTAATGGTATTCTATAAACACGACCCCATGCCTCGCGAAGTTAAAGGCTCAATTGCTGGGCTTGTTATGGATTATATGAATGTGGCAACACAATATATTTTCAACGAACGCTTCGAAGCAATAAGCAAAAAGCCTAATGCTCCATTCCTTGGTGCCGGTGTAAGCATCGACAACTACTTTGTGTCTCAAACAAAGGATGCCTTTGCGATTTATGCTTCAACAAAAGATGGGGCTAGCGAAGAGGCTCTCAAAGCTATTGCTAAGGAAGTTCGCCGTGTGGATCAGCATGGGTTTTTACCTAGTGAATACGACCGTGCCAAACGTGCTATTCTAAAATCGATTGAAAACCAATACAACGAACGTGGTAAACGTAAAAATGGTAGCTACATCGAAGAGTACAAAAACTATTTCCTACAGGGTGGATACATTCCTGGAATCGAAATGGAAAAAACTCTTTACGAACAAATTGCTAACAATTTCACACTCGAGCAACTCAACGAATATGTTAAGGGGCTTATTACCGATGGCGAAAACCTTGCCATTGCCATTACCGGTCCTGAGAAACAAGGTATTGCATACCCAAAAGAAAGCGAAATCGCTAACGTATACCTTAACGCATTCAATAAGGACGTTGAAGCCCTTAAAGAAGAAGTAAGCAACCAAGAGCTTATTTCGAAACCACTTAAAGGTGGTAAAATTGTTGCGGAAAAGAAAAACACCAAATATGGGGCTACTAAACTGACCCTTAACAACGGTATTAATGTATTCATACTCCCTACCGATTACAAGGACGACGAAATTCGCATGCGTGCAATTACCGAAGGTGGTAGCCGACTTTACCGTGCAAACGATAACGAAATTCTCAACACTAAGATTATTAATAGCGTTGTAGGTCTTGGGGGCTTAGGTCAGTTCGACGAACTTGCTCTTCAAAAAGCTCTTACGGGTCGCTCGGCTAGTGTTGGTTTAAGTGTAGCTGATTACACTACAAGCCTTTCGGGTAGCTCAACGAAAAAAGACTTCGAAACCCTCCTCCAATTAACCTACCTTTATTTTACCGATATTCGTACAGATAAGCAAGCCTACGACGTATTCAAACAAAAAACAATCGACCAGCTCGAAATGGCAAAACGTAACCCTATGTCAACTTTAAGCGACTCGATTGTAAAGTTATTATTCAACTACGACGTTGAACACCGTCCATTAAAAGCCGAAGACTTTAACGTTATTAGCTACGAACGAGCATTAAATATGGCTCGCGAACGTGTTGCGAGTGCCGATGGCTTTAATTTCTTCTTCGTTGGTAACATCAATATCGACGAAGCAAAACCGCTTATCGAAAAATACCTTGGTAGCTTACCCAAAGGAAAGGCTACACAAAAAATGGATCGTACTAAGGAGCAGCTCATTCGCAAGGGTAAAAACGAACTCGCTTACCAAAAAACAAGCGATACTCCAACGGCTGTAACCCTCGATGTTCTACACACGCCCTACAAGTATGACCTTAAGAATATACTAACTACTGAAATACTAAATGGTATTCTCGACCAGGTTTTAGTAGCTTCAATTCGCGAACGCGAAGGTGGTACATACTCACCAAGTGCAGGGGCTTCGCTTGAAGAATTCCCAATTAACCAAGCTATGGTTCAAATTTACTTCATTAGCGACCCCGAAAAGGCTAGGAATCTGAACAAAGTTGTTTTCGACGAACTGAACCTACTCGATAAGAACGGTATAAACAAGAGCTACTTCGAAAAGACGGTTACCAACATGAAGAAAGTTTACCAAGAAAACCTTCGTAGCAATGGCTACTGGTTAGGTAACTTGGTTAACTACAACTTCTTTGGCAAGGAACACCACGACAACTATATGAAAACGCTCGATAGCATTACGCCAAACGACGTACATAACCTTGTAAAAGCTCTTGTAAAGAGTGGTAACCAATCTACACTTTATTATACTGCTCTACCCGAAGCAAAAACCGATAAGAAGTAATTCATCCAGCTATTCCTGTGTGCCAAGTATAAAAAATGGCTGTGGAATAAAAAAGCTTAAGGAACTTAATCCTTAACCACAAGGGGCAACTCATCTCTTTATGGGTTGCCCTTTTTTGTACTCTTTTTCCGTACATTTGTGCAGTATCGACTCGCAGATCTCGTCAAAAAAGAACTTTCCTCAAATTTTGTCGCAGGGAACTTAACCGAGGCAATAAAAGGCAGGATTTTTGCTGGTAAATTAACCACAAGCAGGATGAAAACACAGCATAATGTAAAGTTTTCCAAAATAAGAACTTCCTTTTTGTAACCATATTCACTGTTCTACAATCGCATAAAGCAGAATAAGCCGAATCCCCCCTCAAAAAAGCATGCCGTATGCTAACAACTAAAACATTAGATCATATAGCCCATAAACTTTGCCAATGGTACAATCAAAACGCACGGAAACTACCGTGGCGCGAAGTTAATGACCCATACAAAATTTGGCTAAGCGAAATTATACTTCAACAAACACGTGTTGAACAAGGCAAAGCCTATTACTACCGATTTATAGAAAGCTTTCCTACGGTGAAAGATTTGGCTCAAGCTAGCGAAGATAACGTATTACGCCTTTGGCAAGGGCTTGGCTATTATAGCCGAGCTCGGAATTTACATAAAGCAGCAAAGCTAATCCTCACCCAATATAATGGGTTTTTCCCTTCGGATTATTCCGCAATACGCAGTTTACCAGGCGTTGGTGATTACACCGCTGGAGCAATCGCTTCGTTTGCTTTCGGATTAAGCTACCCAGCTGTTGATGGCAATGTTCTAAGGGTATTGAGTAGAATCGAAGCTGATATTACCCCTATCGATTCTACAATAGGGAAAAAGCGATTTACACTACTTGCCAGCAAGCTGGTTAAACTAGCCAATCCTTCGCTCATAAACCAAGCTCTTATGGAATTAGGAGCAACAATTTGTACACCACGCTCGCCTCAGTGTTCGGGTTGTCCTATTCAACAATATTGCAAAGTTGCTGGTCTACCACAGGCTATTAACTTCCCTTACAAAAAGCAAAAAACAAAAGTTGTAGATCGGTTCCTTTTCTATATCTATATTATCGATGATAAGGGGTATACCTTACTTGCTAAACGCAAGGGCAAAGATATATGGAATGGGCTTTATCAACTTCCTTTAATTGATAGTTTTTCTCCACTCAATAGTGAACAAATCAGCAAACAAATCGAAAAACTATGGGGAAGAGAAACCTTGATAGGGTTACTTACAACAATAAAAACTACAACACACATTCTGTCGCACCAAAAGCTTCACCTTACATTTATGGCTAGCCATGTAACAGATTGCTCTACCATAACCAACAACACTGGTATTAAATACTTCCCCATTCACCACCAACAACTCGAAAACTTTGCCCTACCTGCTGCTATTTTCAAACACCTTCCACAATTTATCGCTTCGTTAAAAACTCCATGATAAATTCAACTAAGTAACACTGTCTCAAAATTATAATTTTGCACTGACGCATGCTTTCGAAGTGAGTAGAATTTTACTCGGTAGTAAAACCAAAAATACTCTGCTAAACTCAAACTAAATTTGTTTGTTAGAGCGTGATAGTAATTGTAGGGGCGAACCTCGAGAGTTCGCCCGTCATCGTATCGTAATTTATTATCGATGGGAGCGGTTTGAGGGGTTACAACCGTAACGTCATTATTTTGTTCGACACCTGCGGGCGGACACACAGGTCAGCCCCTACATATCATTATTTTGTCCGCCCCTACAAATGCCTGCCACCGTACAATATCATTATGAAGCATGGTACACATCATTATTATTTTCTTCAGGTTCATTTTTATTTTCGTCCTGATGAAAAGATAAAAACCTCGGAGCATTTGTTTGAGGTTACTTGATCTTTTCCCATTTTGTTGTTGATGATTAAAATGGGAAATCATCAGGTAAACTCAATTACAAATTCTGTTCGTTTAGGGTTTTACTCGTCCAAAAAAAATTTCCCAGAGTCTCAAAAAAAATGAAGCTCAGGGGGGAGGATGGGGCATGTACTTTCTCTAAATTCCAACAAATTCACACTACTATAACCCTTTATTAGAGGGGCTAAATCCATGCTCCTTATTTTTCAAAGGTCTCAAAAAAGAATACATCAATTAAAGTATTTACGTTTTTAGGTGATTAGTGTTTATCTTTGTCATAGGTAAGCTTGTATGCCACGACCTTTTACATGTAAGGAGCAACAAAAAGTACCTCCAAATTAGACCTAATAGACTATGGACAAAAAACAATCAACAAAATTACTTCTCGCCATTGCCTCGCTATTTGTTGTAGCAATAGCGTCCTCTTGCTCTGGCAATAAGCAACAGGTTAATAAAAATCTTCCCGTAAGCGATTTTACGCTCCTCAACATTGAAGGGAAAATGGATGTTGAACTTATACAAGCTGTTGGATCCCCCTCTATTACCGTGCTTGCATCAGAAGGATTACTCAAAGAGATTACGCTTAACCAACGTGGAGCTGAAGTTACTATTGTACGAAAGAAAGGAATGAGTTTCCGTGACGAGGAACCGCGTGTCACTATTCGAGTAAATAAACTTGACGAAATTAAGCTCAACAATGATGTTGATGTTCGATCAACAGGGTTATTTACAACTGAAACCATGTTGGTGAAACTTAGCAACGATTGCGAACTAAAAAACTTTAAGGTAAGTGCCAATACAAATAACTTAAACATCGATCGAAAATCGGATCTTGACGGTTCCTTTACCGGTGATGTAAACCTTGAGGTAAATAAAGATAGCGAAGCCAGCCTAAGCCTCGAAGGAATATCGGGGATAGCACTGAACGCCTCTGGCGACTCGGAAGTAAAAATGTATGGTCGTGCTCGCGACCTTACCCTTTCGCTAATAAAAAATAGTAGCCTCGAGGCTGGAACGCTCGAAGTACAATCGGCAACAGTATCGATACAAGGGAACAGTGAAGCCGAAATTGGGGTAAAGGAGAACTTAAACTATAGCGTTTCAGGGCGTAGCAAGTTGGTGATTAATGGTAACCCCACTATCGATAAAGGGGACCTAAGCCGAAACTCAACTTTTATAACAAGGTAACCACCTAACAAGCTCGCTTTGAGTAAGTAGAAGAAAGGATCTCCCCCCTTTACAAGCAAGCCTAAGCTTTTGCTTGTAGTATAACGATTCCAGTAGGGGCGAATTGAGCATGTTCGCTCACTGGTTTTGTTGTACAAAAATCCCCCTTCCCCAATGTTCCCAAGCCTAAGCAATAAGAACTTGCACGTAATACAAACAACATAAAATGAGGAAACAAAAAGCTATTAACCAACTAGTGATTTTTGGGTTATTTGCTTGTGCTTTTAATTTGATTAGTCCACAACAAGGTACATGCCAGCAAGCCACAATTCAAAAACAAGTAACAAAAACTACACCCCAGCCCAGCAAGGCTGTTTTTTATCTTTCACTTGATGATGCTCTCAAAATAGCACTTACAGAAGGTAATCGCATCAAGCTTGCTGAACATGATATAACAAAAGCTCGCTACGATAAACGTAATGTAATAGCAAAACTATTCCCCACAATTGATGCAACAGGCGATTACAATATTACGCTAAAAAAGCAAGTGATGTATTTGGGAGGAGGAATGAAGTTCCCAGGAATGCCCAAAGGGGCGGAACAAAAGGGTATTGAAGTTGGGCGTCGCTACAACGTTACGGGTGGTATATCAGCAGGTATGCCCTTAGTAAACCTACCACTGTGGCAATCAATTGAACTTTCACAAAAGGGGGTTGAACTAAGCATACTTAAGTCAGAGGAAAGCAAAGCCTCGTTATACACGCAAGTGGTTAAAGCATTTTATGGTGTATTGCTAGCCACCGAAACCTACCATGTTGTAAACCAAAGCTATACCAATGCGGTTGCGAATTATAAAAACATCTCGGCTCGTTACGAGCAAGGTGTTGTAGCCGAATTCGACAAAATTCGGGCTGAAGTGCAAGTTACAAACCTCGAGCCTTCGCTCGAACAAGCAAAAAATAGCATTAGCCAAGCTAAAAGGCAATTACTATTACTTCTATCAATGGATGTAACGACCCCTATTGAATGTAAAGGCTCGCTCGAAAATGTGGAACCCTCGGCAGTTGAAATTGTTCCAAGTAATGATTCCCTGAACAACAATCATCAGCTACTTTCGCTAAACAAGCAAATCGACTTACTGAATACACAAAAAAAACTTGCCAATAGTGCTTTTGTGCCAACTGTAAGTATGGGGTTCTTCTATCGTGTTAGCGGATTAGGCGATGCTTTTAATTGGAATTCGTACCGATGGACTCCGTTCTCGGCAATTCAGGTTACACTCTCTATTCCTATATTTCATGGGTTGGAACGAATTAATAACACCAAAATTGCCCAGCTAAATATCAACAAAGCCGAGCTTCAACGTAACGAACTATACAATTCCTTACAAGCGCAACAAAGCACGTATAACGAAAACATAACCACTGCACTGCATAAATACTATGCGTGCAAAAGGGCTATTGCCCAAGCCGAACGTGGGTACCAAATTGCCGAAAAGCGTTACGAAGTGGGTTCCTCAACTCTAATTGAATTAAACGATGCAAATATTGCTTTGGCACAAACAAGGTTAAACTACTTACAAGCTTTATACGAATACATTGTTAACAACACCGAGTTAAAGCAACTACAAGGCACAATACCCCTCGGAAACTATTCAATAAGTAATACGGAACCGCGTAATTAGCCCTAAATAACAAATGTAGGAATACAGTATGAAAAGACCCATTATAAACATAGCCATTATACTATGCCTACTAAGCATAGCCGGTTGCAACAATAAAAAGCAACAAAATACAAAAAGTCAACAAAAGGTATTGGAGGTCGTTACAGCTAAGCCACAACTAACTTCGATTACCGATGGCGAAACCTTTTCAGCAACTATTGAGGCTTTTGTAAAAAACAACATTGCCCCCCAAGCTCCAAACCGAATATCGCGGATAGCGGTTGAGGTTGGGCAAACTGTAGCTAAAGGGCAACTACTTGCTATAATGGATGATGCTCAACTAGCACAGCTTGAACTTAAAATAAACAATAGTGCTACAGAGCTTAAACGCCTCGACGAATTATACAAAATTGGAGGTATTTCGAAATCGAATTGGGAAGCTGCACAAATGGCATACAACGTTGACAAAACAGCCTTTCGAAATTTAAAAGAAAACACGCAATTGGTAAGCCCAATAAATGGTGTTATTACAGCTCGCAATTACGATAGTGGCGATATGTATTCCCCACAAATGCCCCTTTTGATAGTTGAGCAACTTGCACCACTTAAACTCAAAGTAAATGTTAGCGAGCGATACTTCCCAAAGTTTACAAAAGGCTTACCCGTAAAAATTACATGCGACCTTTTCCCTGATGAGGAATTCGATGGTAAAGTAGCATTAGTGGCACCAACTATCAACCCAACAAGCCGTACTTTTGAGGCTGAAATACACTTGCCCAACCAGGATAAAAGGTTACGACCAGGAATGTATGCCCACGCCAAACTGTCGTTTGGGCAGGAAGAAGCATTGCTAATACCCGACATTGCAGTAAAAACATTGCCTGGTACTGGAGAAAAATATGTGTTTGTGCTTAATAGCGGAAAAGCTGTACTAAAACCCGTACAAACAGGTCGCATTATTGGGGATAAAGTAGTGGTATTAAAGGGTATTACCGAAAACGATACCCTTATTACAACAGGGTTAACTCGCCTAAAGAATGGCGATTCGGTTACGGTTTCGTTAGCTAAATAAGTATTGGGGTGCGTTTATGAGTATTTACCAAGCTGCTGTAAAACGACCTATAACCACAATATTAATATTTGTGGCTATAGTTATTCTTGGCTTTTTTTCTCTAATTAATATTTCAACGGACTTATATCCGAAAATCGAATCCAGCCAAATTATGGTTATTACCTCCTATAGCGGAGCTGGGGCCGAGGATATCGAAAATACGGTATCGCGACCGATTGAAAATGCACTGAACTCTGTTTCGGATGTTAAACATATTAGCAGTGTTTCAAAAGATAACTTTTCAACCGTAACACTCGAATTTGAAGCGGGTACTGACATGGAAGTTGCCACGAACGATGTTCGCGACAAACTCGACCGCATTGTAAATATTCTTCCCAAGGAAGCCAATCGCCCTATGCTGTTTAAGTTCAGTAGCGACGATATTCCCGTCATGCTAATTGCTGTTACTGCAAACGAAAGTCGCAATGGGCTTAACAAAATTATTGAGGAAACAATAACCAATCCTTTAGCACGTATACAGGGTGTTGGCACTGTGGCTTTAACAGGGGTACCTATTCGCGAAATTAACGTTTACTGCGACCCCCTAAAGCTCGAAGCATACAATCTTTCGGTTGAACAAGTGGCACAAGCTATTCAAACTAGCAATACCAATGTACCCATTGGTACAATCGATGTAGGAAGTATGACAAGTGCCATACGCCTACAAGGTGAGTTTTCGAATACACAAAGCCTTGCACAAATTAAACTGGCTAGCTTTAATGGGCGTGAAATTCTTTTAGAAGATGTTGCTACCATTAACGATGGCAACAAGGAACGTATGCAGGAATCGTTCGTAAATGGAGAGCCTGGCGGGTTAATACGGATTCTTAAACAATCAGGGGCAAACTCGGTTACCATATGTAACCGAATAAAAGAGGCACTGCCCGAATTACAAAAGAACCTCCCAAGCGATGTGGCACTAAACATCGTAATGGATACCAGCGATAACATTACAAAAACCATTAATAGCCTTAAAGAAACCATACTTATCACCTTTATAGTTGTGGTAATTGTGGTTCTATTCTTCCTTGGTCGTTGGCGAGCAACCTTTATTATTGTTTTAACTATACCTATTTCGCTTGTGGCGGCTTTTGGCTATCTCTATGGCTCTGGCAACACCTTGAATATCATTTCGCTTAGTGCCCTTTCTATTGCCATTGGTATGGTGGTTGACGATGCCATTGTTGTACTGGAAAATATTACTACTCACATTGAACGTGGCAGTTATCCCAAACAGGCAGCAATTTTTGCTACCAACGAAGTGGCTCGCTCGGTTATAGCCTCAACACTAACTATGCTGGCAGTATTCCTACCCCTAACCCTAGTACCTGGTTTTGTAGGAATTCTGTTCCGCCAATTGGGGTGGGTTGTAAGTATTGTTATGATTGTCTCCACGGTGGCTGCACTAACCCTAACCCCCGTGCTAAGCTCAAAAATGCTTCGTCATACACAACGCAACTCTAAAGCTTACAACAAAATTTTTGGCACCATTCGTAAAGGATTGGACAAAATCGATGTCGCCTATGCAAAACTTCTTAACTATGCGGTTCGCCACCGTGCAGTAATACTAGTTTCAGCAGCTGCTGTATTTGGGCTTTCGCTATTGCTTGTTCCTCAATTACGCACCGAGTTTCTCCCTCAAAACGACTCGGGGTACCTTTCAGGCTCCATCGAATTTCCTCCAGGGTATAACGCTAAAGTTGCTAAGCAGTTTGCCATGCAATTTACACAACAAGCACTCGATAAATACCCCGATATTGATCAATTCAACTTTCAAGTAGGGGAACCCGACAAGGATAACGCTTTTGCAGCATTTGGAGCCAGTGGCAGTAATGTTATTTCTATGAATGTTCGCCTTGTACCCTTCGAACAGCGTAAGCATACTACAATGGAAATAGCCGACTTATTACGCAAAGATCTTAGTAAATACCCCGAACTTGCTACATATAGGTTAATTATGGGTCACGGAGGTGGCGGGCAAAATAACGTACAGATGGAAATATATGGCTACGATATAGAAAAAACAAACGCTGTTGCCCAAGCCTTTATGGAGGAAATAAAACAATACTCGGCATGTAGCGAAGCCTCCGTTTCACGAAAACCCTCAGCTCCCGAGTATCATGTTGTTTTCGATGAAACCAAACTTGCCCTTTACGGACTAACAAAAGCCACGGCAGCCACAGCACTACGGAATGCCATTAACGGAACTCGTACAAGTTACTACCGCGAAGATGGAAACGAATACGCCATTCGCGTACGCTATGCCCCAGAATGGCGGAACCACATGGAAGAAATTGAAAACATACTTATACGAACTCCTCGAGGCAATAGTATTCGCCTTAGTGCGCTAGGCCATATTGAAGAAAAAAATACCCCCCCCTCTATCGAAAGAAAGGATCGCGAACGCTACGTAACCATATACTGCGCCATAGCCAAGGGGCATGCCATGAGCGAGCTTGTGGATAATGCTATGCGTATTATGGATAAAATGGACCTCCCTGAAGGGGTAACTTATAAACTCGGTGGAGAATACGAAACCCAACAAGAATCGTTCCGCTCGCTGTTTACCCTAATGTTGCTCATAATTATTTTAGTATTCATTGTTATGGCTGCCGAATTTGAATCGCTTGTTAACCCATTTGTTATAATGTTTTCGGTTCCATTTGCTTTTTCAGGCGTTATGTTGGGCTTAGTTATAACCCATACACCCATGGGAGTTATGGCACTTATTGGAGCTATTATGCTAATAGGGATTGTGGTAAAAAATGGTATTGTACTTATTGACTATACCATATTATGTCGCGAAAGGGGAATGAGTACTTTACAAAGCGTTGTTACAGCGGGTCGTTCGCGTCTACGCCCCGTACTAATGACTACGGCAACCACTGTATTAGGCATGATTCCCCTAGCTGCTGGGCAAGGTGAAGGTGCCGAAATGTGGCGTTCGATGGGTATGACTGTAGCATTCGGCCTTACTGTTTCAACATTGGTTACACTAGTGCTTGTTCCAACAGTTTATGCTTCGTTTGCCGGTATTCACACAAAAAGAAAAAGGCGTGCACTAAAACAACGCCTAATACGCAAAAACCGCGATGCTGAATACATACATTAACCTATACCACAAATTGACCTTAAATACAAAGCTATGGAACAGCTAAAAGCGATATTTATAAGCTATAACCAAGCCTACCATGAGTTTGTAGTTAAACAACTCGAACGGCTGAATATTAAAGGATATACAGCTTGGGAACAAGTTACGGGCCGTGGGTCACGCGGTGGTGAACCGCATTTAGGTGAGCATGCTTGGCCTATACTGAACAGTGCTATGCTTGTAATTATTCAATCGGAACTTGCGACAAGGTTACTTGAGCAACTCAAACTTATGGATGAAAAAACCCCCGAACAAGGGTTGCGTGCTTTTACATGGAGTATTACAGATAGTATATAATCCACATCATTATATTTAATCATCGAGTAGGAGGTAAACGCTAATCACAAAAAGATCCCTTTGCAGGATAGCAAGTCTCATTACAAGTTATTATCTGATAATAAGCACATTCATTTAAGGGCATTTGTAGGGGTGGATCTATGTGTCCGCCCGTCCGTGTTGTAAATAAGATTGTATTTTCAGGCAGACTCGCTCATTTTTATATGTTACATCTGCGGGGGTGTGTCAAAAATCTGAATTCAGAAAATGCCTCTTTCATATTGATAGCATAAATCACAGAAACGACATTTTTGTTGATAAATTAGCTCCTTGATGACGCTTATCCTTTACAAATAATATCACCCCTCAGATGAGTTTGACTTTTGACACACCCCCCTACAAATGCCCGCCACCGTACAATATCATTATGAACCATGGTATATATCATTGAGCCCTTTGCACGGCAGTAAGTAACATTAAGGGTTATTATCTATTTGGTAATGAATGGATTTATTCGTATGTTTGAAGTAGTAAAATGGAGTAAATATAGCCACACAGTCCAAATCAACGAACAAAGAAGTTTCAATTACAAATCTACCCTTTTCTTCTTATTCCACAAAACGTTTAGGACACTAGTGGAAATTAGCCATTAGCTATGATAATGCGTCAGCCTTGATGATAAATTCCATTTGACTACGTTAGAAACTTTCGGTACCTTTGCAGTGGAAAATACAAAATGCACTGGAAATGATAAAAAGAAATGCAATAACGAAGACTGTTTTGACTGCCTTTATGGTGTATATGCTATGCACAGCGACTTCTTGCGATAGCAGACATGAGGATGATTTTCAGAAAGAGACTCCCAGCAAACAGATGGAGCAATGGATAGAAGAACGTTCAACAGCAATAATAGATGTAGTTAGAGTGTCTAAATTGGTCTCTTTGAGTAACTCTGTCGAAGACTTTTGCTCTTCTGTAGAGAAACTTGTTCCCAATAAAACGGAGGAATCTCTTTCGGGGCATCGCTTTATTCACTCCGCAGAGTTGCGTAATTCCTTAGCCCCTTTAATAGAGGAGGCAAGAGTTGTTCAAATAAGGGAGGCAATTTATGTAGAGGACTTTGATGAATACTATAGGGTTCTGGAAGAATATTACAGAAGCGCAGGTTTTAACACCTTAACCACTAGTCAACGGAAGCTTGTTCAAGCACTTCTAAGTGAAATAGGAGAACTTAGAGTTGTTTTATTGCAGGAGCTTCTTTCCTATAGAGATACGCTAAGATCTCCTGGCGATCGCATGGTGTGGAGAGAAGCGGTCGTTAATCAGATGGATGATAAGCAACGTACAGTAGCTTGTGATATTCTCTTTGCTGGCGTAGGACTTGGATCGACCATTGTTGCAACGCCTGTGAGTGTTGGAATTGGAATTGTGTCAGGCGTGTATGGATTAGCCCGTTCGATTTATACTTTCTTTTCATGAAACATCGATTTAGCACTGCGAGATGCATATTGATTTCCGTACTCAGCGTTGTAGCTGTCTTAGCGATACTTTTCTATGCTTTGCTAGAGGATTATGGTGAGGGGACGATAACGCTACGCTTGTCCTATGGAGTTATTTATGGGATATTGATGGGAGTCTCTCTCGGGGTTTCTATCCTCTACCACTACTTAGAGCGAAGGGACAATAAGGGTGAAGATAATCTCAAAAAGAAAGAGAAAGAGAAAGACCGTAACAGAGAGTAGTCCAGAAGGACTACTTGTCAGAACCTGTGAAGAGGGGTTTGTAGAGGGTGGAGGGGATCTTAAGCCCTTTGCACGATAGCAAGTCTCATTACAAGTTATTATCTGATAATAAGCACATTCATTTAAGGGCATTTGTAGGGGTGGATCTATGTGTCCGCCCGTCCGTGTTGTAAATAAGATTGTATTTTCAGGCAGACTCGCTCATTTTTATATGTTACATCTGCGGGGGTGTGTCAAAAATCTGAATTCAGAAAATGCCTCTTTCATATTGATAGCATAAATCACAGAAACGACATTTTTGTTGATAAATTAGCTCCTTGATGACGCTTATCCTTTACAAATAATATCACCCCTCTGATGGGTTTGACTTTTGCCCCCCCATACATACCACTGAAATATACTAACACTATGGGGTTTTATTCGTACGAAAAATCCCCCTGAGTCTCAAAAAAATGAAACTCAGGAGGAAGCTGGGGAATGAAAATGGTAAACATCAAATATTTAGTAAGTTTTTCTCAAGAATTTTTCATTCAGATAAATAGGACGTAACTTTGTAGAGATTTAATGTGCATATAGATAAATGAAATCACCCTATGGAAACAATAAATAGAATATAAGTTGTACTTGTAGAGAAGCAACGTACAAGTAAATGGCTGCAGAGGGGAAATAGAAACAATCAAAAATAAGATACGATGACTATCAAGAAACTAGACCATAAATCAGCAGAGGGTAGCAAACTCAACTTGGAGGCGCTTTATGCTATCGCCCCCTCGTGCTTTACGGAGGTGGGAGACGTTGGTGATAAGACGTTAGACGTTAGAGGAGAGACGTTAGACGTTAGGGGTAAGACGTTAGAGGTAGAGAAAGAGGGGAGACGTGTGCGCATGGCCGTCAATTTCAAAATACTGCGCCAGCTATTGGGCGATGATGCTGTGGAGACCGACCGCGAGTTGTATCAATTCACATGGCCGGGCAAGCAGGCGGCACGCCTTGAGGCCGCTAGCGAAACGACCGAAACGCTACGCCCTGTGCCTGAGGAATCACTCGACTGGGACACGACCGAAAACATCTACATCGAGGGCGACAACCTGCGTGTCCTCAAACTCCTGCAGCGCGGCTATATGGGCAAGGTCAAGATGATCTACATCGACCCGCCTTACAACACAGGTAACGACTTTGTCTATCACGACGACTTTGCTCGATCTGCCTCGGAGGAAGACCTCGCTACGGGCAATATAGACGAAGAAGGAATCCGCTACCACCGCAACACCGACAGCAACGGTCGCTTCCACTCCGACTGGTGTTCCATGATGCTCAGTCGCCTCCTCGTGGCTCGCTCACTACTCACAGAAGATGGGGTTATCTTCATCTCTATCGACGACAATGAAGTGCACAACCTGCGTAAAATTTGCGACGAGGTGTTTGGGGAGAGGAATTTTGTGGCAGAATTGATTTGGGCTGCGGGACGAAAAAATGATTCTAAGCTAATCTCAGTGTCGCATGAGTATATTCTCTGCTATGTAAAGAGTTTGGATACATTAAAAGAAAGTCAGACGACTTGGAGAGAAAGAAAAGATGGTTTAGATGATATATACAAAGCCTATGCTCAAATCAAAAAAGCACATCCTAATGACTATGTAGAGCAAACGAAAGCACTCAAAGCATGGTATAAGGATTTATCAGATGGGCATCCAGCCAAAGCTCACAAGCACTATTCAAAAGTAGACCATCGTGGTATTTACTTCTCTGATAATATTTCTTGGCCCGGAGGGGGTGGTCCTAAGTATGATTTAGTAAATCCAGAAACAGGTATCAAGGCCTCAACTCCCTCGCGTGGATGGATTACTAATGAACAAACGATGAAAGAATGGGTCAGTGAAGGGTTAGTAGATTTTGGGGAACCTGGTAGTGTTCCAACCAAGAAAGCATACCTAAAAGATCGAGAGACGAGCGTACCTTATAGCGTATTCTATAAAGATGGTCGTACTGCAACTAAGCGTCTAATGGAAATGTTTGGTAGAAAAGTCTTTGAGAACCCCAAAGACGAAGATATTATTTATCGTTTATTTAATATCGGCACAGACAGTGACTCCCTGATTCTCGACTTCTTCTCCGGCTCAGGAACGACTGCCCATGCCGTAATGCAGCTCAATGCCGAGGACGGGGGCAATCGCAAATATATCTGCGTGCAACTTCCCGAAGAAACACCCGAAGACAGCGAAGCACGCAAAGCGGGCTACACCTCGATACCCGAGATAGCCAAGGAGCGCATACGCCGGGCAGGAAAGAAGATTTTGGAGACGTTAGACGTTAGAGGGAAGAAGTTAGATGTAGGGTTTAGAGTGTTCAAGCTGGACAGTAGCAACTTCGAGGAGGTGAGCCAAGCACCCGGTGTATACAGCCAAGCCACGCTCGACCTATTCCTTGACAACATCAAGACCGACCGCACCGACCTCGACCTCCTCTTCGGGGCGATGCTTTCGTGGGGCGTACCCCTCTCCCTCTCGCAACCAATGCAAACTACGGAGGTGGACGGCTTCACCATCTACAACGTAAACGATGGCGAGCTCGTAGCCTGCTTTGCCGAGAATGTAACAGAGGCGGTAGTACGTGCTATGGCTGCCATGCATCCCGAGCGTGTACTCTTCCGTGACAGTTGCTTTGCCGAGGACAAGATGAAAATCAACCTCTTCGAACTCTTTAAGCAGACGCTCGACTGGGACGAGAAGGAAGCCTTGGATAATATTAGGGTGATTTAGATGGGAGACGTTAGAGGGTGGTATTTGTAGGGGCGGACCTGTGTGTCCGCCCGCTGATGGTTTGGTTAGATATTAGGCGTTAGAGGAATATGAGAGGTAGAAACTATAGAGAGTTGCCGGTGTGGCAAAAAGCAATGCAGGTAACGGAAGATACATATAACATTGTAAAGACATTGCCGAAAGAGGAGATGTTTGCCCTGTCCGACCAAATGAAGCGAGCTGTCGTGTCCATACCCTCCAATATAGCAGAAGGGAATGCACGTGGTACAAACAAAGAGGCTGTTCACTTCCTTTATGTAGCCCAAGGCTCAAGGGCTGAACTAGAAACGCAATTAGAACTGTGCAGGCGTATAGGCTATATCACCGAAAGGGATTTGCAGTATATGCCGGCACAAACACAAGAGATTGGGTGTATGCTTGCCGGTCTGATAAGAACCCTAACGTCTAAAGTCTAACCTCAGAATATGGACGAAACAAAAAGAATCATCATCTATACGGATGAAAGTGGAAGCACCAAGATAGATGTGAAGCTCGAAGATGAAACGTTGTGGCTTACACAAGCACAGATGTGCGAGCTGTACCAAACCAGCAAGTCGAATGTAAGTGAGCATATCAAGCATATCTTCGAAGAAGGAGAATTGCAGGAAAGTGCAGTTGTTCGGAAATTCCGAACAACTGCTACAGATGGCAAATCATATCTCACTGCCCATTATAACCTCGACATGATTATAGCCCTTGGCTATCGTGTGCGTAGCATCATTGCAACTCGTTTTCGCCAGTGGGCGACCGCTCGGTTGAAAGAATATATCACCAAAGGCTTTACCCTTGATGACGAACGACTTAAAAAACTGGGTGGTGGTAGCTATTGGAAAGAACTTCTGGAACGCATTCGCGACATCCGTGCCACAGAGAAGGTGTTGTATCGACAAGTGTTAGAGATCTATGCCACCAGTATCGACTATGACCCTCGTGCATCGGTATCACAAACCTTTTTCCAAAAGGTGCAAAACAAGAT
>JASBZJ010000004.1 GCA_029983495.1 Porphyromonas sp. | reverse complement strand
CTTTATTCATTACTTCGCGGTTAGGGTCCTCGCCCACAACCTGCTTAAGGTTTTCGGTAGTAAAGTTAGTTTCTTCAATAAACCCTGCTATATAAAAGGTTTTAGGGTCGTTCATGGTTTCAGGGTTCTGCATAGCACCATTGATAAGCTGACGTGCTTCATCGAAATTGGCATTCTTATCCTTTGCTATACGCTCTGCGCTCTTCACATTGTTTTTTTGCGAAAAAGCAACGGAGAAACTTAAGGTAGCTGCAAGTGCAACAAAAAAGGCTTTACGTGTCATTTTCATTGTTCTCCTAAGTAAGTTAAATGTTATTTGCAGTAATCTATTATTGTTCTTCGGGAGCAGGAGCCGAGGTTATATTATCCTCATTTCCAAATTCGAGGGGTTCGCCCTCAAGGGTTTGCTCCTCACTATTATTCATTAAATCGAAATCTTCGTCATCATCTTCTTCTTTCGGGGTAAGGCACACCGATGCGATAGCTTGTTCACCATCGAGGCGAATTAATCGCACGCCTTGTGTATTACGCCCAATTGTAGGAATACTTTCAATTGGCATACGAATAGCAATACCTTCACGAGTAATAATCATTAAATCGCTATCAGGTTTAACTACTCTAAAATCAATCATCTTACCAGTTTTTTCAGTAACGTTAAGTGCTTTAACACCTTTGCCTCCACGGTTTGTAATACGGTAATCCTCAAGTTGGCTTAGTTTACCATAACCATTTTCACTAACGACCAAAATGGGTAAGTGTTCGTCGGGTTTTTGTACCGCCATGCCAACAATTTCGTCGTTTTCATCATCGAGTCGCATACCACGCACACCCATCGATACCCTACCCGTAGGTCGAACACGTTCGTCGTCGAAGCGTATGGCACGACCATTTTTATTAGCAACAAGTAGTTCACACTTGCCATTAGTAAGGCTTACAGCAACAACACTATCATTTTCGGCTAAATCGATCGCACGAATACCTTTCGCACGTGGGCGTGAATAAGCCTCCAATAAGGTTTTCTTTATCATCCCACGCTTAGTAGCAAATACCAAATAGTGCGAATTGAGGAATTCATTGTCGCTAAACAACTTCTTTATACGTATGCAAGTGGTGATGCGATCCTCCTCGGTAATATCTAGTAGGTTTTGAATAGCACGACCACGACTGTTTTTATTTCCTTCGGGTATTTGGAAAACACGCATCCAGAAAACTTTACCTGTTGTAGTGAACAACATTATTGTGGCATGCATCGAGGCACTTATCATATATTCGATAAAATCCTCATCGCGAGTGGCACTTCCTTTGGCACCTTTCCCTCCGCGAGTTTGGCTACGGAAATCCGCCAATGGAGTACGCTTAATATACCCCTTATGCGAAAGGGTTATAATCATATCAGCATCGTCGTAAAAATCCTCGGGGTTCATTTCTTCACTATTGAACACCACTTCTGTACGCCTAGCATCGCCATACTTTTCGCTTATTGCCACAAGTTCCTCTTTAACCACTTCCATCAGCTTCGAACGATCCTCGAGCAACTCTTTTAAATAAGCTATTTGTTTTTCCAATTCTTCGTACTCCGCACGAAGTTTATCGCGTTCGAGACCCGTAAGTGCCCTTAAGCGCATGTCTACAATAGCTCGGCTTTGTAGTTCACTAAGGTGGAAACGTTCCTGCAAGCGTTGCATGGCTTCGGTCGTGTTAGCCGACGAACGTATTATGGCAATAACCTCGTCGATGTTATCAACCGCAATAAGTAACCCTTCCAAAATATGGGCACGTTCTTCAGCCTTACGGAGGTCGAAGCGGGTACGACGAGTAACAACTTCCTCGCGATGGTCAACAAAGTTTGCGATAATATCCTTTAGGGTAAGTAATTGAGGGCGCCCCTTAACAAGTGCAATATTATTGGTACTAAAGTTGCTTTGCAACTGGGTTTCCTTGTATAAATGGTTAAGTACAACCCCGGCATTTGCATCACGCTTAATATCAATAACAATGCGCATACCGCCCTTACCGCTCGACTCATCGGCAATATTCGATATGCCTACTAAGCGTTTTTCGTTAACTAGGGTAGCTATATTTTCAACCAGTAACGCCTTATTTACTTGGTAGGGTATTTCAGTAACAATAATACGCTCCATGCCTTGTTCCTCCACAATTTCGCAACGTGCACGCATGGTTATTGTTCCACGCCCCGTAAGGTAGCTTTGCTTTACCCCCTCGTAACCATATATTATTCCTCCTGTAGGAAAATCGGGTGCTTTAACGTGAGTCATAAGTTGCTCAACCGTTATTTCTCCGCCCGATTCGATATACGCAACACAAGCATTAATACTTTCGCGCAAGTTATGCGGAGCCATATTCGTTGCCATGCCTACAGCAATACCACTTGCACCGTTAACCAACAAATTCGGTATACGTGCAGGCAGTACAGTAGGCTCCTGTTTGGTATCGTCGAAGTTGTTCTGCATATCCACGGTATCCTTATCGATATCGCGGAGCATTTCACCTGCCAACTCCGTAAGGCGAGCCTCGGTATAACGCATAGCAGCAGGCGAATCGCCATCAATCGAGCCAAAGTTTCCCTGACCATCTACTAACGTGTAGCGCATATTCCAACTTTGCGCCAATCTTACAAGCGTCATATAAACCGAACTATCGCCGTGGGGGTGATAGTTTGCCAGTACTTCGCCTACAGGCTTCGCTGACTTTCGAGTAGGTTGCGAGAATACATACCCCATCTCGTTCATCGCATACAACACCCTACGGTGAACAGGCTTTAAACCATCACGAACATCGGGCAACGCACGCGATACAATTACCGACATGGAGTAATCGATATAGGCCGACTTCATTTCGTCCTCGATATCGATTCTTATTATCCTATCCTCTCTATCCTCAAATTCTTTCATCAATCACTGTGCTTTACTGGAGCGTTACAAACATACACGCCTATCTATTTTATTTCTAAGTATACACGCACATGGTGCGAACCCTCCGAGTTCCAACTGCTAAGGTACAACAAATTTAATAATTACTATTTTTGCCAGGCGCACTGTTCAACCATGAACCTTACAACACAAAGGTAAAACCTACAGAACAAAGGTTGAATGCCTACGGCTAGTAACGAACCTTTTTACGGATACGTTATGACCGAAGGAGAACGAACCTAGAACAGGGGGGACAAGCTTTATTACTTTACTCATGAGGAAAAATTAAAATCATCGGCACTTTTAGTTGAGTTTACTAATACGCCTACAATTTTAATGCCGAATAAAAATAGACTTCACAAAAGTTGAGCGTTGCTTTTCTTAGCAAATTGCCGACTTACATGCCATACAACAAACCGCTAACAAGGTAAAATCAGTAACTTTGCTAAGTGAACCTTTGCAACTAGAATAAGTAAACACAAATAAGGATAGCACGTAAATGGCACAGCAACAAAGCGACTATACATTGGATCTATCGATAGTAATTCCACTTTACAACGAAGAAAAATCGTTAGCTCCCCTCTACAACCGTATTGCAAAAACCATGCAAGCCGAAGGGTTTGCCTATGAAGTAATTTTTGTTGACGATGGCAGTACTGATAATAGTTGGCAGGTTATAGAAAACCTTGTAAAAAGCCCTAACATACATGCCCTACGTTTTGCAAGAAATTACGGTAAATCAGCAGCATTACAATGTGGTTTTGTGCGAGCCAAAGGACGAATAGTTGCCACAATGGATGCCGATTTGCAGGATGCCCCCGAAGAACTCCCCGCTATGATGCATATGCTCGAGGTCGATAACCTCCACCTGGTTAGTGGATGGAAACAAAAGCGTTACGACCCTCGCCTTACAAAAAATCTTCCTTCGAAGCTATTTAATGCTACAGCACGCAAGGTTTCGGGTATACACAACTTACACGATTTTAATTGCGGGCTTAAAGTTTACCGCAACGAGGTAGTAAAAAACATCGAGCTATACAACGATATGCATCGTTTTATTCCTTTCCTTGCCAAAAACGAAGGGTATAACCGCATTGGCGAAAAGGTTGTTAAGCATGCAAAGCGACAGTTTGGTACATCCAAATACGGTATAAGCCGTTTTTTCAATGGTTTTTTGGATTTAATTACCCTTTGGTTTACTTCGCGTTACGGGCGTAAACCAATGCATTTTTTTGGTACCATTGGAACCCTAATTTTTATCCTTGGGTTTATTGCGCTTGGTATTGTACTCGTTACTAAGTTAGTTGCCCTAACTAAAGGGGTACCTGCCCCCCTCGTTACCAATAGGGTATATATTTTCCTTGCCTTAACGGCAATGATTATTGGAGTACAACTATTTACAGCCGGCTTTTTAGGAGAACTATTGGCTAAGCAAAACCAACACCGCAACGATTATAATATTCTGCAGGAACTCTAACAGTTTTTCAACCTATAAACCTATAGACCTTGTTCTAAATGAAAAAGCATGCATTTACAGTATTATCTATCATAACCTTGCTCGCTATTCTTCCCTCATGCAAGCGTAGTAATAATTATTCCGAGGTCGAAGGCGAGGTATTCCATACCTACTACCACATCAAATACAAGGGCGAAACGAGTCAATCCGAAGCTATAGTTAAAGCTTTACACTACATCGATACCCTTGCCAATCCCTTTAATCCTGCCTCGTTATTATACGCCATAAACAATAACCACAAACAGTGGCACGATGATGGTTTAGTATACCTTTTCAACAAAGCAAAACAAGTAGCACAAGCCTCGGAGGGCAAGTACGATATTACAGTAGGTCCCATGGTAAACCTATGGGGGTTTGGTTACGAAAAAACACCATATAAACAGGGTAACGTACCTCAAGAAGCAATTGATAGCATAAGGCAATTTGTAGGTATCAACAAAGTATGGATTTCGGGAGATACTATAGCTAAAGCGGATCCCCGTGTATCGATTGATATGGCATCAATAGCCAAGGGGTTTGCCTCCGATAAAGTTGCCGAACAGCTCGAAAACAATGGTATAACCAATTATATGGTGGAAATTGGAGGCGAAATAGCCTATTCGGGCAATAGCCCTAGAGGAACGAATTGGGAAATTGGCGTAAATGTACCCACCCTTGATAAGGATGGTAGCGAGAATGGAAAATTTGATGCTATACTTCGGCTCGAAGGTAAAGGAGGTGTAGCCACAAGTGGCAATTACCGTAACTATGTACTCGACGAAAAGGGAAATATGTATGCACATACCATCGACCCAATACAAGGTAGACCCGTGCAATTAGATGTGCTTAGCGCTACCATTATTGCCCCCGATTGTACAACTGCCGATGCACTAGCTACAGCTTGTATGCTTGTAGGTAGCGAAAAGGCCTTACGCCTCGTACAGCAATTCCCTGGATGCGAATGCTTACTACTTGTAGCCGATGGCAATGGAAACTATAAACGTGTAAGCTCGCTTGGAATAAAAAAACTGATTATTGAACCTAACAATAAATAATACCCCCAAATACTACTTTTGCATTATGGAAAAGAAACCTAAGCTACTTGTAGCATTCAATACCGTTGAAGAAGCCTATAAATTATTCGAAACTAAATTCGATGTGGTACGCCCCCCAAAAGGTCGCGACTTTACTAAAGAAGAAATTATTAAGCTTTTGGGCGACTTCGATGCTCTTGGTTCCGTATTCGACATTCCCATCGATGATGAAATTATTAAGGCTGGTGGCGACAAATTAAAAATTGTAGCTAATTATGCCGTTGGGTACAATAATATCGACTTAGATGCAGCAAAAAAAAATGGGCTTGCTGTAACCAATACTCCTAAAACCGTTGTTGCTCCTACAGCCGAACTAGTAATGGCTCTTATGCTTTCGGCATCACGACGTATTGCAGAGCAGGATGCTCTGATGCTACAATATAAAGAGAACCTAAAAATGACCCGAATAGATTGTTTAGGGATTGACCTTGCTGGCAAAACACTTGGAGTAATTGGCTTTGGTAATATAGGGAAAGCCGTTGCAGAAAGAGCAAAAGCCTTTGGGATGAATGTGCTTTATAACAAACGAAACTCACTTACAAAAGAGGAAGAAGAGCATCTTGGCGTAAATTATGCCTCCGTCGACGAAATATTCCGCAACGCGGATGTGGTTACACTACACACACCACTTACCCCCGAAACAAAACACCTAGCCTCGCGCGAAAGGATTTTTGCCATGAAGAACACCGCTATACTAGTTAATGCTTCGCGTGGAGCTGTTGTGGACGAAGAAGCTCTTGTTGACGCTCTCGAAAATGGAAGAATTATGGCGGCCGCTTTAGACGTTTTCGAAAATAGCGATAAACCTAATCCAAAATTATACAAGTTACCAAACGTTGTAATGACTCCACATGTAGGTACACAAACTTACGATGCTCGTTTAGATATGGCAAAGGAACTTTTCGATAACCTTGTGGGATTCTTTTTTAAGAACGGCGAAGGTGTAGCCTTTGTGGTTGACCCACGATAAAATTATATAGCTCCTCCCCTAATGCGTACACCACGTTACCCTGTACTTGTAATGCTTTTGCTAGCCATTTTTATAGCTAGCTGTATGCACTCGCCCAACAACGCTGTTAATGACTCGGGGTTATTGCCATCATTTTCGCAGGATACCCTCCGGCTTGATACTCTATATAGCAAACTATCGTCGGCGACAAAAAGACTTATTGTGTATAATCGCAATAATTTGCCCATTACCCTTGAACGCATTATTTTAGTAAATCAAGGGGATACCCCCAACTTTCGGATAAATGTTGATGGACAAAGCGGTAGCGAATTCCGAAATATATACATCCCTAGCCACGATAGTATTTTCATTTTTGTTGAAGCAACATTTCCCCTCGAAGGCGATGATCTGCCCACGCCCTATAAAGCTTCGATTGAATTCGAAAATAAGGCAGGGAAACGCTATATACAACTCGAAGGTTTTAGACTAAATACAAACCACGCACTTGGTATAAACATTAGTAGTGATACCACGTTTACAGCCAATCGCCCCTTATTTATTCGCGATAGCTTGTACGTAGCTCCTAAAGCGACCCTAACCTTACCCCAAGGGATGCACCTACTAATGGGCGACAAAGCAAAAATTGTTATTGCTGGCACACTAATTAGTAAAGGAACTGCCCTGAACCGTGTGCTTATTGAAGGTGTTCGTCGCGACGAACTAGTTCCAAATGTAAATTATAGGCTTATACCTGGTCAATGGGAGGGGATTACTATAACAAGTAGTTCGCAAAATAACAGTTTAAGCTACACCACTATACAAAATGGGCGGGGAGGTATATTACTCGGAGAGGAAAAAAGCGAACTTGTGCCAACACTTTCGCTTGAAGGATGTGTAATAACTAATATGAAAGGCTGTGCAATAAGTGGGTTTAACGCTCAAATAGAAGCCACCAATTGCGAATTTTCGAACACACTCGATGCCATAATTATGCTCAAGGGGGGAAAAGCGTTGTTCAATTATTGCACTATTGCAGGGTTTTATGCCTTTGACCATAGGCTAATGCCTGCACTAGTAGTTACCAATCCCCTAAAACAATCTTTACCTGTAGTACAACTTCAGCATTCGGTTGTAGAAGGTACATTTGGAGTAATAAAGAGTAGCAATAACCCAGCAACAGGGGGCGAAATTTTGTTTAACGAAAAGGAAGGTAAAAATATCGAAGCAACAGCCTGTTACGTACGAGCACCGTTGCACTACTTTAGTAAAACAACCCAATGCCTCGAAGCCACGGCTGAAGCTGATAGTGTTTTTGTTCGTTTAGGAAAAGCATATAAAAGTAACGAATATAATTTCAAATACGATTTTAGACCTTTTACTACAGCTAAATTTGCAGGTAAGGAGCCTAATGAAACAACCGTAATTACCGACCTAAATGGGACAATCCGTAAAAAGCCTACAACATGGGGTGCATACGAGGCAATAACCAAAGAGGCTTTTGAAAAAGAAAACACTAATAACGAGAAGTAATATACATCATGCGGAAAGTACAAACTACCGAGGATGGAACAACAACACTGTTCGACCCTAGGACTGGCGATACCTTCCACTCGGTTCATGGGGCACGTAGCGAAAGCGAGTACATATACTTACATTGTGGCCTACAGCATTTTATCGATAGTTGTACACAGCTTGCATCACCACTGGAGCAAATAAACATACTTGAAGTTGGGCTGGGCACAGGGCTAAACTTATTGCTTACACAACAACTTGCAACACAATACGCTAACCTTAAATTCAACTACCATAGTTACGAATTATATCCTTTAGAAGAACCCGAGTGGCAACAACTAAAACTAGCACCTTTTACAGCCAAAGAAATCGAAACTTTACACAAAAGTCCATGGAACAAACCCATTAACACCTCGAATAACTTTACTTATACTAAACACTTTTCGGATTTTCGCACACAGGCGTTATCACAAGGATTTTTCCATATTATTTATTACGATGCATTTGCTCCTTCGCTCGAACCATCGTTATGGACGAGTAACCTCTTTATAAACTGCTACAATTCTCTTAATAGAATGGGTATTTTTATTACCTATAGTGCCAAAGGCGAAGTAAGGCGAAACCTAATAGCTGCAGGTTTTGAAGTAGAAAAAATACCTGGTCCCAAAGGGAAACGCGAAATAATTCGAGCCACAAAACCAACACACTAAAGCAAGCCATGACATCGAACATAATTATTGCAGTATACTGGCTTATTGTTGTAAGTATAGTACTGATAATTATTGCCGAAAACCGGAACCCCTTAAAAGCACTACCCTGGATATTGGTAGTATCGTTACTACCTGTTGTGGGGATATTGTTGTATGTTGTTTTAGGTGAAGACTTACGCCATGTTCATATTATTGATAGGCGAATATACTCGCGCATAACGAATATTCCCTTCGGTTTACAACAACGCTTGCTTACACACCACCAAGCACAAAACGAATATACTACCCCCCTAAGGCGAGTTGCTAAAAAAGTAGGTAATAGCCCACTTTTGCCATTCGAAAACCTAAGTATTTTTACCACAGGAAAGGATAAGTTCACGGCCTTACTTAAGGATCTTGAACAAGCCAAACACCATATTCACCTCGAGTACTATACCTTCGATGACGATAATATTGCAAAGCGCATTGCTGTAATATTAAAAAACAAGGTTAGCCAAGGGGTATGTGTTCGTATTATTTACGATGGTGTAGGAAGTTGGACTACCCGAAACAGCTTTTGGAAGGAACTGCGCAAAAATGGAATTGAAGTGTTCCCCTTTATAAAAGTAGCATTTCCCTTCCTTTCGAATAAAGTTAATTACCGCAACCACCGAAAGCTGGCAGTTATTGATGGTAACATAGGCTATTTGGGGGGAATGAATGTAGCGGACAGATATATTTTAGGAGACACATTAGGTGCATGGCGCGATACACATTTCCGTTTTACTGGCGATGCCGTTAGCCTATTACAAAGTGCATTTATGCTTGATTGGCACATTGTTTCGCACCGCATACCTAACCTTAAGGACTACTTCCCTATAATGCACTCGCCTGGCGAAAATAAGGTACCCTATAACACCGCACTTATGCAATTAGTTAGTGGGGAACCTATAGGCAAATGGCGTACCATTGAGCAAGTTATTACAACACTTGTACTTAATGCGGAAGAATATATTGATATCGAAACACCTTACTTTCTTCCCACGCCAACTCTAAACGATGCAATTATTCTAGCAGCACTTTCGGGTGTACGAATACGAATGATTGTTCCACGCAAAAGCGATGTGCCATCGGTTCAGTTAGCTTCGCTATCATACATCGCCGAACTGATGGATGCTGGTGTAGAAGTGTATTTTTACAACGAAGGTTTTTTGCATTCAAAAATTATTACATGCGATGAAAAAGTAAGCTTAGGGGGAAGTGCAAATCTCGACTTCCGAAGCTTGGAACATAACTTTGAATTGCTTGCCATATTCTACGACGAACATACCGCAAAAAAACTCCACGCAACATTTGAAGAGGACCTAAAAAAAAGCGAGCGAATTGACCCAACAAGGTGGGCCAATCGCTCAAAAAAACTACGTTTTGCCGAATCGGTTATGCGCCTATCATCAGCCCTATTCTAAATACTTACGCATAATAACTCATCCACGGCTATTATTTTCAATAAAACAGAGTTCCATACTGTTTTATTATTCTTTCGTTCAAAAGAACAAATCACACTAACGCTTTAAAAATCCAAAACAGGGTGCCAGTAAATGATACAATGCAATACCCACAGAAACACTAATATTTAGCGAATGTTTCGAGCCAAACTGGGGAATTTCTATACACTGGTTTGCACAAGCAACCACTTCGTCGCTTACACCATGTACCTCATTACCGGCAACCAGTAATACTTTGCGGTTATCTAACGCACAAGATTCGAGGGGCATACTAGCAACAGTTTGCTCCAAGCACCATATTTCATATCCCAAGTTACGATAATGTTCAACACATTCTAAGGGGGTTTTCCAGTAACAAAAGGGGACTGCGTCCTCGGCACCTAAAGCTGTTTTATGAATTAGGGGATGGGGTGGCTGAGGAGCAATACCACAAAGGTTTACAGCCTCCACCCGAAATGCATCACATGTACGGAATACTGCACCCACATTATGTGTACTACGAACATTATCGAGTAAAACGGCAAGGGGGAAAAGAGCTTGATTACGGTATTCGCTCACAGATACACGATCCATTTCGGTAACAAGCAATTTACGATCGGGGGTAAAACTTTCCTTCATACAAACAAAAAACATATTTTGCAGTGAAGGTACAACAAAGAAACGAAAGTGCCTGCAAAATGAAACCTTTGAAAAAGAACATACCATTTCTGCCAAATACTATTTATCCACCCAATATGTAAAAACTCTTGTGGCACATAAGGAGAGATACGCAGGCAATGGCTTCGGTTATGAATCACCCCCAACGAAAAACTTTGGTTTACAATAAGTCTTTTAATGATCGTAACTTTGGAACGGAGCAAATCCCTAGTGTTTTTACATTAGGAGAAGCCATAAAGGAAGAAATAGAATTTATTGAATATAGAAGAAAAACATTAGAAGAAATAAAGGCAAAAGGTGTTCAAAAGAAGATTACAATTGAAAGTCAACAGAAAGCTTTAAATGTTAGACGGCTTAAGGATTCAATTTAGAGAAGAGGTTTAGAAAACTATAAAGCAAAGATAATAGTAGCAGAGAAAAGACTACAAGCTAAAATAGTTATCTTTGTTCCATTGAAGAGATTTTCGCTGGAACTAAAGAAGTAATTTGATATTAAAAATAAACTAGAAACTTACACATCCATGAAAAAGAAAAAAATAGCATTATTAGTGCTACCCCTAATTGCATTAAGCCTTCTGCTGGCAAATTGCGATGAATCATGTTCGGAACCCGATGAACCAAAGCACGAAACTACCCTCACGCTTTCACCACAAAGTGCCCAATTAAAAGTAGGTCAAACATTACAATTAACAGCAACCGTTGAACCTAAAACCAAGCAAAGTGTACATTTTAGCACGAGCAATAATAACATCGCTACAGGTAACGAGAATGGTCTAGTAACTGCAGTTGCCGAAGGAACAGCCACTATTAAAGCTACGGTAAATAATAGCGAAGCCACAGCAACAATTACCGTCATTAAGAACGAAGGCGAACAATACGCTCTAGCATTATCACCGCAAAATGCCGAACTAAAGGAAGGCGAAACCTTGCAACTTACAGCAACTTTTGTTCCACCTATTACCACACCTCAAGCCATAACCTACACTTCAAGCGATACGAATGTGGCTACCGTAAGTAACGAAGGTTTAGTTACAGCTATAAAAGCTGGCGAAGCAGTTATTAAAGCCTCGGCAATGAACCTCGAAGCTACATGCAGTGTAAAAGTTGTTGCTCAAACACCTCAAAACGACTTCGAAATATCGAACATTCGCATTACATCAACCAACATTATTGCCGATATTACCCCTCGTGACCCAAATATGCGTTATTATTGCGAGGTTATAAATATGTGGAACTACAAGAAGATTGTCGAGAAATCGGGCGACATGGCAAAAGCGAATATCGACTTTTGGTATAATGCAGTTGCAAACAAGGATCCTGAAAAGTTCAAAAAAGCAATTCTCATTAATACCGTATCGGGAAAACAAACTTTGAACCACCGTGCTGACCCTGATTTTCCGCTACCCGATAACCACGAAGCTGTACTTGTAGTATATGGTTTGGATCCCGATAGCGGAGAGGCCATTACACACATTGATATTATTACACTTAAAACGGAAGCTCGCAAACCAGTATCGCCTGAATTATCATTTGATACCGAGGTTACTAATATTACAAACACGAAAGCCACTTTTGTTGTTAAACCGACTAACAAAAATGCCACATACTGGTGGGATGTGCTCCCTTGGGAAAACATCGAATTCTACACCAATCCATCGCCCGAATTTGAAATTATCGAAGATGTAAAGTCAACCGAATATATGCTATTTGACTTGGTGCGCCAAACCTATCGCATAAAAAAACAAGCTTCACAAATAAAAAAAGGCGACCAAACAATACAACTCCCCAGTAACGTTAACCTAAAACCCAATACCGAATACGGGTTAATACTGTTCGGATGGGACGAAACCTATAGTATAACTTCGAAACCGAAGTTTGTAAAGTTCAAAACTGCCGAGTAAGCTTGCAGAAAGGGTATATACCCCACCTAAGGAATAGCTATAGTTACAGAAAAGCCCCCCTATCTTTGAAAGAAAATTGCTATCTTTGCGGTGTTCTACGAGATAGAACATGTAAAGAGTTTAACTTTAAGAACCATAAGAAATGGCAACAAAAATTAGATTGCAGCGACATGGTAGAAAACAATACGCATTTTACCGCATAGTAGTTGCTGACAGCAGGGCTCCACGTGATGGAAAGTTTATTGAAAGGATAGGAACATATAACCCCAATACCCATCCTGCTACAGTAGATTTGATGTTCGACCGAGCTCTTTATTGGGTAAATGTAGGTGCACAACCTACCGATACCGTACGAAATATCCTTAGTCGCGAAGGTGTTCTTTTACGTAAACACCTTGAAGGAGGTGTAAAGAAAGGTGCTTTTGACCAAGCTGAAGCCGACCGTCGCTTTGAAGCATGGAAAGCTAAACGCGAACAAAACTTGCAGGCTGTTCAAAGCCAGGACGAAGCAAAAGCTCGCGAAGCTGCCAAAGCTCGCCTTGAACACGAACGTAAAATAAACGAAGCTAAAGCTGCTGAAGTAGCCGAAAAACAAGCTGCTGAAGAAAAAGCTCGTGCAGAAGAAGAAGCCGCAAAAGCTGCTGAAGAAGCTGCTGCCATTAGCAACGAAGTGCCCGCTACCGATGAAGCTACTGCTGAAGAAGGTACGGAAAAGCAGGATGCCACTAACGAAGAATAAGCAAAAACTTATTTTATAACACCAAAGGGGGGCAAAACAAGAGTTTAGCTCCCCCCTTAATTTATTAATGTAGAATTTTACAACAGTATCAGCCTTCTATAGCTTGCGTAAGTACCCTCGCCAACGGTAAGGCAACAAAAAAATAATTGCACCCCTAATGCAGTATTTATATTCTGCTACTGTCGCTGGGTTAATGTGCTATCAGTGTATTGCGATTGCTTGAACTTGAACAGTATGCTTAATTCATAGAGAAGGTAAAAAGCAAACCCCAAATGTAATAACAAGTATTATTACATATAGCTACACAGGGGTCAAATACTTCCTTTATATAGGAAACACAATAAAGGAAGCACACACAATAAATGCACGTAGAATAATCGAAGTTTTATTCCTATTTATCATAGTTTCGATATCAATTCTCACACAGTTATAATATTTCTCATTTACACGACTATAAGGTTTTTAATCACCTTTTCAGTAAACAATCAGCTTACTTCTTCATTCGTGAGTGGCATTTTAACCGTTGTTGCATCGTTTTCGGTTCCTTGTCTTAATGAACTTTGTACTTGGTTGAGTAGATTGTCGTATACGATGCTAAATTTATCACCTTGCTTGCTAGTTATTTTTCAAAGGTCTCTCTTTAAGTAAAACTCTACATATAATACCTCTGAATATATTTATGCGCAGCTTGCGTTACAAAGTTTGTTGTTTGAAGTACAGAATCTAAACTGTCATTTGAATTAACAAAGTTCTGTTCAAACATAGCATCAACTAAACGGGGTATATCTAAAAAACCAATTTTACCTTCGAGAAAAGCTTGTACAGCAACACTATCGGCGGCATTAAGTACAGCAGGAGCATTACCTCCTGTACGCAAAGCTTGATATGCTATTTTTAACATGGGAAAATTTTCAAAATTAGGCTCCTCAAAATGAAGTGCTGAAGAAAACAAGTTCAAACGGGGGTAATTATTAGCAACTCTACTACCAAGCCCCAAAGCCAACGAAATAGGTAACCTCATATCAGGCTCAGCAAGTTGTGCTTTTACTGAACCATCGCAAAACGAAACTAGCGAGTGAACAATACTTTCGGGGTGAATTAAAACTTTTATCCGCTCGGCAGGAATATCGAATAACCAACGAGCTTCAATAACCTCGAAGCCCTTATTTGCTAATGTTGAGGAATCGATAGTAACCTTTTTACCCATTATCCAACGAGGGTGGTTGAGAGCTTGCTGTGGTGTTACAGCTTGTAGTGCTTTTAAAGGGGCATTTCGAAAAGGACCACCAGAAGCAGTTAACCAAAGTTCTTCGGGCTGCAAAGTTTCACCCAAAAGGCATTGATAAATGGCCGAATGCTCGCTATCAACGGGAATAATTGTAGCTCCACAAGCTTTGGCTCGAGTCATAACATAGCTACCAGCAGCCACTAAAACTTCCTTATTGGCTAAGCCAATTGTTTTACCTTGCTCTATAGCGGCTAAAGTAGGTTTTAAACCTGCAATACCAACAAGCGACGAAATAACAACATCCGCCTCGGAAAAAGTTGCAACAGCGTTCAACCCTTCGCTACCTGCCAAAACAATAGTATTTGTACCACTAAGTGCATTTTTTAATTGTGGGTACAAGGTCTCGTTTGCAATAGCCACTATTTTAGGTGAAAATTCTCTAGCTAAAGTAACAAGTTGCTCCACCTGTGTGTTAGCACTAAGTGCTACAATAGTAAAACGATTGGGGTGCAAACGAACAACGTCGAGGGCTTGAGTACCAATACTACCCGTAGCTCCTAAAATAGCAATTGCTGTTTTTTCTTTCATAATACTGTTATACCCAGCTACAATAAACCTTCGGGTATTATTAAGCCAATTTTTCGCTCAGCAGGTTCTATATAACGAACAAGTTCGTCAACTACGGGAAGTAGTATAGTACTACCATTGGTGCGTTCAACTTCAAAAAGTATATTTATAGTTGCATCGTCAACAGCAACTACCTTACCAATAAAGGTTTCACCTTGATCATAAACATCGAAGCCGATAAAATGGCTTGCCGTGAACTCAACGTCATCGGTTAAAAGGTTCGCTTCGAGCAATAATTCAGAGTTTTGAATTTTTTCCGCTTCTTGGCGTGAATGAATTTGCTTGAACTTAAGCAACACATTATTCTGTTCTCCTTTTGTACGGAAGCCTATTATACAAAAAGGAACAGGTAAAGCATTCAGTTTTATAAAACAAAACTGCGCTTTACCAGAAAAGAGGTTACTGAAAGTTTGGTAATCGATTGTAAGAAAAGCGTTTATTTCACCTTCAATTCCATGAGCTTTTCCTGTTTTACCAATGGGGATAAGATTTATAGATTCCAAAATTATAGTTCTTCTCGACTTATTTTTGCACCTACTGCGTTTAAACGCCCTTCGATATTTTGGTAGCCACGGTCGATTTGGTCGATATTATCGATACGGCTAACCCCTTCAGCACTCATGGCGGCAATAAGCAGGGCAATACCTGCACGAATATCGGGCGAAACCATATTTGCGCTACGCAAGGGATAACGATGATCGGCTCCAATAACAACAGCTCGATGAGGATCGCACAGTATTATTTGGGCTCCCATATTAATTAGATTATCAACAAAAAACAACCTACTCTCGAACATTTTCTGATGGATAAGAACACTACCCTTTGCCTGCGTAGCTACAACTAAAAAAACACTCAATAAATCAGGCGTAAGACCAGGCCAAGGAGCATCGGCTACTGTAAGGATTGAGCCATCCATATAGGTATCGATTTCGAAATGTTCCTGTTGGGGAATTCGTATAGAATCATCACCGTATTCGAGTTTTATACCAAATCGTTCAAATGCCGAAGGAATAATTCCAAGGTCAGACAACCCTACTCCTTGTAAAGTAATATCGCTTTTCGTCATGGCAGCCATACCAATAAAGCTACCTACTTCGAGCATATCGGGGAGCAATTTATGTTGGCAACCATAAAGTTTATCCACACCTTCGATTGTAAGCAAATTCGAGCCAATTCCATTAATTATTGCCCCCATGCTTACTAGCATGGTACAAAGTTGTTTTATGTAGGGTTCGCAGGCGGCATTGTATATCACAGTTTTGCCTGGAGTAAGCACCGCTGCCATAATAATATTGGCTGTACCCGTAACCGAAGCCTCGTCGAGCAACATATAAGTTCCTTTGAGGTTTGAACCTTTAATTTCGTAGCAACTCGTTTTTTCGTCGTACTCGCACGAAGCACCTAAAGCACTTAACCCAATTAAATGTGTATCGAGCCTTCGACGACCAATTTTATCGCCTCCAGGTTTTGGGAAGATAGCATAGCCTGTTCTCCCAACAAGCGAACCAACTAGTAATACCGAGCCACGCAAAGCTCGGCTACGTTTTAAGAACTCCTCACTACGAACAAAATCGGTATTTATCTCCTTAGCCCGAAAAGAATATGTACCTGGAGCCAACTTTTTTACCTCAGCTCCTATAGCCTCAACAAGTTTAATAAGGTTGATAACATCGAGTATTTCGGGGATATTAGAAATAACAACCTCATCCTCGGTAAGAAGAGTTGCAGCAATTACTTGCAAAGCCTCATTTTTTGCCCCTTGCGGAACAAGTGTACCATTCATTTGGCAACCTCCTTCAACAATAAACGATGCCATAATTATATATTCTAAAGGTGATATTAATGATTTATTCGATTGGGGTATACATACAAAAGGGATTAGCGTTTACGGCGAGCCTTTTGCTTATCCTTACCCATTAAGGAAACAGCCTGCGAATCGTCGAGAACATCGAGCAACTCTTCTTCATCGAATTCGAGTTCTCCATTCGAAAGGGCTTTAAGATCCTTAATAATTCGTTCGTTATCGGTATTCGAATGCCCCCAAGTGAGAAAAGTATTACGCATATGCTTAGCAATAAGCTCGATGAACTTATTACGTTGTTCACCCCTAGGCATTGTAGAAGCGCGAGCAATCAGCTCCTGTGTAATATGCCCATAGTGGCGGTAAATAATATCTTCTTCAGGGTAATCAATCATTGCTGGGCGTCGGTTTAGTTCGTCGGGCGAAACTATTTCAACGGGGTAATCGATATCCAATTTATAATCGGACAAAGCAGCAAGCTGATTCCACAATGTAGGGTTATTTTCCTTTTTATTTGCCGCATCAGGATATATACGTGCCATAACATCAACAATCGTTTCGGCACAACTTTGCCTCTCCTGCCTATTGTGAATAGTTAGGCAGTGCTCCACCATTTTGTGAATATGCCTACCAAATTCAGGTAACTTTAATGGTTCAAGTTCGGTGTTATATTGCATTTTTCTGTTAATTCGGGTTTAAGTATATATAGTAAGAATAGGTAGTTTTAAGTACTAGAGGTTTTGAATTGAGCTAAACGAGCAACAACTTCCCTTTTATAGGCTTCAACGCCTGGTTGATTGAATGGGTTAACTCCCATCATTATTCCACTAAGGGCTACGGCTAATTCGAAAAAGTAAATAACTGCACCAAGCGAAAATGCATCGCGAGTTGGTAATGAGATAGAAATAATAGGAACCCCACCGTTAAAATGAGCCTCCTTTGTTCCCTCAATTGCAATACTATTAACCTGTTGCATAGTTCTCCCAGCTAGGTAATTAAGCGAATCGCAATTATTACTACGGAGTGGCACCTGCAGTTTACTGGGATTATTTTTTATGGTAAGGAAGGTTTCGAATACATTGCGTTCGCCATCCTGCACCCATTGACCTACAGCATGTAAATCGGTAGTATACGCTACCGACGAAACAAATAAGCCTTTTTTATCCTTGCCTTCACTTTCACTAAAAAGCTGTACCCACCAATCACCAAGGCTTTCTAATTTAGGGTCAAATGTGGCTAGTAATTCTATTTTTTTCCCATGCTCGCAATAGAGTTTTTGCCGTGCTGCTGCGTATAAAATTGCAGGGTTTTTATTGTAATCTGCACTATTAAGTAGCATGTTTTGCATAGCTTTAGCCCCCTGAATTAATGCGGTAATATCAAATCCCGCAAGGGCTAAAGGCACCAAACCAACGGCTGTAAGCACCGAAAATCGTCCCCCCACGGTTTGAGGGATTGCAAAGGTTTTATAGTTTTCGTTGCAGGCAATTTGCCTTAAACTTCCACCATTCTGGCTGGTTATAGCCACAATTCGCTTGCAAGCTTCGTTATAACCGTATTTTTTCTCGAGAGCATTCTGGAGAATTCGAAATACCAACGAAGGCTCCAGCGTAGTACCACTTTTCGAAACTACAACAATGGCTACTGAACGTGTTGCAATATACTCGAGCAATTCCTCCACGTACTCGCCATTTAAATGATGCCCTGCAAAAATAATTTCGGGATAAGCAGAGGATTTATTAAACGAGCTACCCAAAGCTGCGAGGAGAGCTTTAGTGCCCAAATAACTCCCGCCAATACCAACTACTATAATAGTATCATATTTTTGTGCGAACGATTCAGTAAAACTTGTTATATCATCAAGCTGGTGATGCTGTACATCATCTGGGAAGGTTAGCCAACCTGTGTAAGGTTCATACTCAGGGCTAAGCAACTTACCTAAAGCGCTAGTCGCACTCTTAACGTAACTAGCAAACGACGCATCACCTTTGAGGAAACATTTATCAAGCGATAGCGATATTAATTCACTCTCCATATAAAATATAAAACAGCATAGAATATATTACAGATACTACCCTACGATTATTTAAAAGTTTTGGCAAGCTGCAAAATAGCGTTTTGTACATTAGCACCTTCGTAAAGGATGTTATACACAGCCTCCATTATAGGCATATTTACCTGGTATTTTTGGTTGATTTCGCGAATACACTTTGCTCCAAAATAACCTTCGGCAACCATTTCCATATCCTGTTGTGCACTTTTTACGCTGTAGCCTTTTCCTATTAAGGTACCAAACGTACGGTTACGACTATGTTGCGAATAGGTAGTTACCAGCAAATCGCCTAAATAAACCGAGTTTGTAATATTTCGGTCGATAAGGTGAACTGCATTCACAAAGGTGTTCATTTCGGTTATTGCATTTGATATCAGTACCGATTGGAAGTTATCACCATACTGCATTCCGTGGCAAATTCCAGCTGCTATAGCATAGATATTCTTTAAAACCGAAGCGTACTGAACACCTTCAACATCGGCACTCGTCACACAATTCACCACATCGTTGCGCATAACCTTAGCAACTTCTTCAGCCTGTTCACTATCGTAACCCGCAACAGTAAGATAACTTCGCCTATAACGCACTACTTCTTCAGCATGGCTAGGACCACTAACTACGGTTAGTAAGTTTTTAGGCACATTATATTCCTTAGCTAAATAGTCGGTAATTAGCAAATTCTCATCGGGCACAATACCTTTAATTGCATTAACAAACAACTTTCCCTTAAGGGTACTTTTGCGCAGTTTTTTTATGTAGCCCTTAAAATACGGCGAGGGGGTAACAAGTATTATAGTATCGCACGATTTTACAAAATTCGAAATCTGTCCTTCCGAAAAGAAATCAATGCGTTTAGGATCGAAAAGAGCCGCCGTGAGGTAAGTAGGGTTTCGGCCCGAGGCTTCGAATGCACGCGCTTGGTCACCTCTACGAAAATACCAACTTATACGTTCAACATTTGTTAAAACAATCTTCGCAATAGCTGTAGCCCAACTGCCACCTCCTAAAATGCCTATTCGTCCTACGGGTTGCATGCCTAATCTCTTCTAAAATATAATCTATCCAAAATGTATTTACACTAAATGGGGTATAAAACCTTGATGGACCCCCAATAGCTACATGCATTTCAGCTAATTTGTATGTTCAAGCCAACTTGTAACCTCTTCAATCGAAGGCATTACAACATCGGTTTTGTACTTCTTATTTATTTCAATTATTTGTTGTAAAAGCTTTGCAGGTTTAACCCCCTGTAAGCTTTCAACAGTATTATAGCCTGCCTTATGCAAAAAGGGAACAAGA
>JASBZJ010000003.1 GCA_029983495.1 Porphyromonas sp. | reverse complement strand
CAATCAGAAAAACGTAACCAGCTATCCTTCGATAACCGTTTGTGCCCAGAGCCGGGATCGAACCGGCACGAGTGTTACCCCATTGGTGTTTGAGACCAACGCGTCTACCAATTCCGCCATCTGGGCGATGGAACGCAAGCACAAAGGTACAATATTGTTTCGTAAAAACAAATACTACAGTGCCTCAAATCGCAAAATTATTTTAGCCGGAACAAGTAAGATAACGTTACAGTTGCCATCATCTCGCCAATTCTACTGTAATGATCCTCAAGTGTGGTAGGCATAACATCGTTAAACCCCATATAAAATTTCCCCTCAAGCTCAATACGATGCTTGTAAATATCGAAAGTAAACGATGGTCCTGCAGCTAATCCCCACGCAAATTTCCCCGTTAACGGTTGTTCGTGCCGTAAATTTGCCACATGGTCAAACCCATCGCCATTACCAACAACATCGTTATGCCCAAGCATAACACCAACCTGTGGGCCAAACTTTATACCTAAGCGAAAAGCTCCTATAGGATAATGAACTGAAGCCATTACAGGCATTTCGATATAGTGTATGTATCGGCTGAATTTAGGAAGATGGTTATTACCCTCAGTTTCGCTGGCTGTAAAGCTTTCGGTCCACCCCCTTAATGTATAAAGTAGCGATACATGCAAGCCTGTAAACTTGTTATTTTCGAGTTGAGCTGTTATGCCTGCTGTTGCACCAAAGTGTGGTTTTTGTTGAACACTTGGAACAAAATAAGCAAACGAATACACAGCACCTGCCATACCCCCAATATGCAAAGTAGGCTTTTTACGTGTAGGGTAAACCCTTACAACTTTTGCCTGTTGTGCAAGGGCTACCGTATATGGGGCAAAACTAAGTACTATAGTAAGTATAAAAGTAATCGGAATAGGCCTAATAAACCACCTTTGTGCGCTTTGCCTTGCCATCATTGCTAAACGAGATAAAAAATAGGTTTACATTCGAATACGCTTCCTCGCCCTGCGCCTTTCGAAAAATAAAATCGGTTTGTAGTCCATCGCTAGGTACTTGTGCTGGCATATTAGTAAATGCCCCTCCATAATGAGCCAAAGCTCCAATAAAATAACGCGAAGCATCGTACCCTAAAAGCGAAAATTTAGGATATGTACTATCAATTTCCTTACTGAACCAGCCATAGTAGTTATTAACAAAGTTCTGGGTTGGGGCATCCTCTTCGTAGAAAAAAAAGCTACTGTATATTGTGCCATTATACTTACCTAACTGTGTTAACATAGCTTTGTTATACGATTGCCACTGGGGATAACCAAAAAGTGTTATCGTTCGATTTTTTGAGGGTGAATTATCGAGCTTATCCAAAAGAACACGAAGCACTTCAGGACTACTATCATCGGGTATAAGTACTACATTCTTTTTTTTACTGGCAACTTCGATAGCCTGAGCCGAAATGCTCTCTAAAGCTACCTCAGCAAAAGGGATGTGACTTTCGGTAAATGTAGTTTTAAGATGATGTATAAAGTGGTTGTGGTTATGACTAGCTGTAGAAACAATTACAGGGGAGTAGTTGCTAAACTTACTTCGAAAGGCTGCTGAAATATAGGGGAACAAATCCGATTGGGTAGGGTTCAACTTAAATGTATTCGACGAATAGCCTCGCTTAGGCATCGATACCGAAATAAAGGGAGAAACATAAACCATACCTCTATCGCTTGCATACCGCGCCAAAAGTTCTACTTGGCTGTTGCTTTGCCCCCCAATAATTAAATCCCTATTCGATAAACTACCCGAATGAATAACCTTTTGGAACGATGCCTCGTTGGGCGTGCAATATACATCCAACTCCACCGAAATACCCTTACGTTTGGCATTATAAACCCCCATAAGAAAACCTTCGTAAAAACGAACATACCGCTCGGGCGTTCCCTTTTCAGCATCCATAGGCAATAGCAAAGCTATTTTTAGCCGTTCCATTTGCTCGCTGGTTACCATAATATTGCTACTCACTTGGCTCAATGGGGTACCATCGGGTAAAGCAATCCTAATTTCCATACCAGGTTTAAGCACGTCGGGGTCGATATCGGGGTTATACTGTTTTAATACCGCTGGCGAAATATTATACTTGCGTGCTATAGCGAATAGCGTTTCGCCACTGGCAACAGTATGAGTACCCATATGCGGAGGGGCGTTATGCCCAATTGTATTAGGCAATGCGGGGGTAGGTTGCGGTATTTTCAGGCTCTGCCCAATGCGTATACCCATTTCAGTTCCTGGGTTTAAGCGATAAATATCCTGCTCTTTTAATCCATACTTTCGAGCTATAGAGTAAACCGTATCCTTCTCTTTTACTTCATAATAGGTATACTTAGCATTGCTTTGTGGTGTTTGTGCGCTAAGGCAAAAGCTCCCTGTTGAAAAAGCAAGCATAATAACAAGGCACAGAATTTCCACAAACGCTCTTATGGGTCGGTAAACACAGTTCATAGTTATTACATTACTAGTTACTAGCTACTGTTGCCTGCAAAAGTACAACATTTTTAATGGCAATAAGTAATGAGGGGCTTACAATAATCCAGAATGCAAACACTACCCCACTCCTAAATAAGTTATCCCAATGGCAGTAATACTCTATGTTATTAATAGCCTATTAAGCCGAGTCGTTCAACGGTTCTTACTGAAAAGATACTATGTTTATATGTTGCATCGGTGGGCGGACACACAGCTCCACCCCTACATAATACATGTTTGCCGTTTTTCTATCCCCCATTGTGATTATTTCTCAAAAAAATTATATCTTCGCGGAAAGGTGTACAACCACTCGATGGATTTTCCATCTAAAAAGCAGACCAAACTGCTCAAAGGGGTGGAAGTCGAAAAACCATAAGAGTAGGCAACATTAGCTCTTTTTGAAGAAATGAAGGATAATGGAAAAAACAAACTTGCATGTTGTAAAGAAAAGTATGGTCTTCCACATGTATTTAAACACATCGACAAAATTATATAGAGTATGAAACACTTAGAGTTCTCAAAACGGATAGTTATAGCAATAGCTTTAACTATACTGACTGTAAGCATAACTTATGCTCAACCGAAAGCTATAAAGGGAATAATACAAAGCACAGACTCGATTAAGGATAGCATAGACTATTACGAGGTTTTTGTTCAAGATTCTACTAACAATGTTCTCTATATAAACAACTTCTGCTCCAAAGAGTTTAGAATTGATGCAACTGAAGTTGCAAAATGGCATATTCAACAAGTAAAAATTTCTGTATCAGTTCTCGGCTATCAACAAATAAGTAAATACATTAACCTTGATAGTTACACAGGTGAATCGATTATTTTTGAACTAAAACCCAACTTATTAAGCGACGTTGTAATTACATCTTCGAGTCCTAAATCAATCATAAAAGATGGTAATCTTGTAGTAAAAGTACAAAACAGTTATTTAGCAAAAGTTGGGTCGTTAAAAAAGCTTTTACAATTGGCTCCAGGAGTAATACAATCGACCGATGGTATACGGGTAATAGCTGCTGGCACCCCCATTATAATGATAAATAAACGCCAAGCACGAGCTGAAGAATTCGAAACTATACAATCGCGTGATATACTTTCCATTGAAATCGACCGCCACCCCTCAGCCGAATTTCCAGCTGGAACAAAGGCTGTAATATGGGTTACTACGCGCGAGCGATTAACTGACATTACCGAACTGATTATTAATAATGAACTACAAAAAGCAGCTTTATACTCATTCGAAGCTAGTCTTCTTGGCAATATTAGCAAAGGACCAATAAAAGCAGTTTTGCGTGCTAGCTATAACAATTGGAATACCCAAATAAGCGAACACAATACTGTTGAACTATATAACAACGAAGAGCAACCATACTTTTCCGATTCTACATCCAGTATATCAACCTCAAAAATGCACTCATTTGATGTTTCGGGGGCTATAGAATACTACTTTTCAGCTCCTCATTTAGTTGGTGTATCGTATGTAGGTTCGTGGGGAAAACAAAAACAAGGTTCGATTGGAACACAATATAACATACTAAACGAGGTTCAATCACAGCACTTGCCACAAAGTAATGATGTACAGCAGAGCCAAAGCCATGGAATTACGTTATATTATTATAATGCCAATCTAAGCAAACAATGGTTATATATTACCACATCGTATATAAAAAACATACAAAACACAGAGTACAGCATGTGGTTACAAGATGAAAATAATAATACCCCTTTTGTTAACTACTTTCGTAGCTACAATTACGATGGAATGAATCTGTACGTAAGGTATAATTACTCACCAACACCTCAATTTAGCTTTTCGTGTGGTACATCGAATAATGGACTTACAAATCAACAACAGGTTTCGCTCCCCTCAGTAAGTGAACAAAAAAACACCGTACACTCCCATTTATATAGCATAAATGGAAACATATTTATACAAGGTGGTTACAAAGGAGATAAAGTGCAAGCCTCAGCCTCGGTAAGATACGATTATAGTTTAACCAAGTATAATAAGGAAGCTAATAACAGATGGCAAAAATATCAGAATCTTTTTCCTTCATTACTTTTTCGTTACTTCCCAAATAAAAACTACTTATTTACACTACAATACAGTTATTACAATCAATTACCATCATTTGCTTTACTAGACCCTCATGTTTACTATCAAAACCAGTTTATATATGCCCAAGGTAACCCTTTACTAAAATCAACACAAATACAATATATTTCAGCATCGGCTTCACTATGGCAACAAGCTAATGTTTCAGTATCGTACCGCTACGAGCATAACCCAATTACATTTATTGCAACCCAAGGCGAATACCCTAACAGTATTAAAATGATTTCGGTAAATACTAAACAATTTAAGCAATGGGAACTATCAATGGATGAAACATTTAGCTGGAAAACTTTTACACTATTCCTTTCAAGTAGTTTTAAACTTCCAAAGGTTGAAGTATACCACACTGGGTCTATTCAGCAAAAATGGTACTTTAGTGTTGAAGCAAGTTCAATGCTTACATGGATGCCAAAGGAATGGCTATCGGGGTATATTGGGTTCGATTACTTTTCACCCTCGTATAGTAACTATAATACCGAAGAAGCTAGGAATAACTTAAAACTAGGCATTAACTGTAGCTTATTAGACAATAAGCTCGACATTGGACTTGAAGCAAATGATTTACTGCAAGGGATGAATTTTGGTCGGTGGAGGATGAAGTTGCCGAATCTTAATGTGCACCAAGGAGGAGTTTCGGATATGCGAAATATTTGTTTTAATGTTTCATATAGATTAGGACAAACCAAATCGAAAGCACTGAACATTAAGGGTGGCGATGAAATCAAAAGCAGACTATAGCACAAGTAAGATCTTCACACAAAGGCTATATAATAAACAAAAGGAAAAGGCTTTCTTATTTGATAAGGAGCCTTTTCCTTTATATAAAAGCGGGGTTTGCTCAAAAATATTAGTTAGCCTCTTTTCGTTTTCTATTCGAACTATCCATACGGAGGAAAATAAACAGCATAACTGTAGAAGTTACCAGCGAAGACCCTCCATAACTTAAAAAGGGTAAGGGAATGCCTACAACGGGTACTAACCCCAACACCATACCTACATTAATAGTAAGATGAAAAAGGAAAATACACGCTACCGAATAGCCATAAACTCGTGCAAAGGTTGATTGTTGTTGCTCGGCAAGGAACAACAATCGTAAAAGCATTACTAGGAAAATGGTTAAAAGGAATACTGAACCAACAAAGCCATATTCCTCGCCAATTGTACAAAAAATAAAATCGGTATCCTGCTCAGGTACATAGTTCAGCTTTGTTTGTGTGCCTTTCATAAAGCCTTTTCCCCAAAAGCCACCACTACCAATGGCTATTTTAGCCTGATTTACATTGTAACCTGCGCCACGAAAATCTTCCTTAATTCCCAAAGCAACTGCAATACGATCCTGTTGATGAGGTTTTAGTACATCCTCGTAAACATACGAAACACTTAAAGCAAAAAGGCTACAGAAAAGTGCAAACAGAAACGAATAAAAGTATCTTCGCGAAAAGTACATTACCATAATAACCACAATATAGCCTACCACTCCAACAAGGAGAGCTATAGCCACATAGCTCCAATCGAACAAAACAAAAAAGCTAGCAATGTAAATTAGAGTATATATACTTATAACAACTACAGCAAGGCGTTTTACATGGAAGCGATAACGTTTTTGTACTCGGTCGTAAAGGAAAATGAGGGTTGAAATAGTTATTATAATCGACCCTAAAAAGTAATTAGCACGTGTTGCACTCCAAAGAGTATCGGCAGTATAAAGCAACGTAACAAATAAGGTAATTGCAATAGCACCGCAAGCAAGGTATATACCTGGTAACCCTTCGCGAAAAAGCACTACAGAAAATACGGCAAAAACTAAGGCTGTACCCGTTTCCTTTTGCAAAACAATTATTACAGCAGGAACAAGGATAATAGCAAAAACTTCGAGGTACGCTCGCCATCCTTTCAACTGAAAGCCATAACGGTCAAAAACCGAGGCTAACATTAGTGCAGTAGAAAGCTTTGCAAACTCAGCACTTTGAATACTAAAGGGACCAATAACCAGCCACGATCGCGACCCCTTTATATCGGGTGCAAGCACTAAGGTTGCTAAAAGTAATAATAGAACGAATAAGTAAAAGAGTGTTGCGAACGAACGAAAGAAGTAACTATCGACAAAAAAGAGAGCAAAAATAAAACCAAAACTTACACCTACCCAAAGGATTTGCTTTAAAGGGCGGGAACCTGTGGTAAAAATGTTGGAAGTATCGAATGAACCAGTTGAGCCACATATCGAAAGTATACCAGCAACCAATAATAGCAGATAACAAACAACTACTATAGTGTCGTAACGAAAAGAAAAAGCGGGCTGAGAAGTTGGCGATTTAGTAAGCATTTAGGAAAGGTATTGACGTATTCTTCATTTGTTCGGCCTGCAACCGGCTCATAGGTGAAAGTTGCCCTTGCCGAATATAGTATTCCATCATTAAGGCACCAATAGGAACCCCAAATGTAGCACCGAAACCACCATTTTCAACATACACGGCAACCACAATTTGTGGGTTATACCGTGGAGCAAAACCAACAAAAGCCGAGTGATCGCGCCCTGAGTGATTTTCGGCAGTACCCGTTTTGCCACAAACTTCTATTTCGCCTGGAGCAAAATTTGCTCTGCGACAGGTTCCTCCACGAACGGCTTCAGCCATACCAGCTACTATAACCTCCCAATTTTTTTCATCAACCGAAGTAAATCGTTTTGTAGTATACATCGAATCGATAACACTACCCTGCACACCTTTAACAACATGCGGTGTATAAAAATAGCCACGGTTTGCAACAATAGCACCAAGGTTTGCAATTTGTAACGGTGTTGCAGTTACCTCACCTTGTCCTATGGCAATGGAAATGATGGTTGACGAATTCCAGCGTTTATTATATATTTTATCGTAAACACTGCTGTTAGGGATGTAGCCACGCTTTTCTCCTGGGAGGTCGATCCCTAACTTGTAACCGAATCCCATCGACACAATGTCGTTTTTCCAAGCTTCGAAAGCTGATTGAATTGAAGAATAGCGCGAACGATCATCGAGCATAAAATGCAACCCCCAACAAAAAAAAGCATTGCACGAGGTACCTATAGCATAAGTTACGGCAAGTGGCGAAGCATGGCCATGGCACCGTGGGCGACTGCCCAATAAGGGGTAGCCTCCATAACAGGTATATGTAGTAGAAGGTGTAATAACTCCATGCTTAAGGAAAATAGCTGCTTGGGTAAGTTTGAAAGTACTGCCAGGTGGATACGTACCCATGGTTGCACGATCGAAAAGGGGTTTGTCGGGTGCGGTTTGTAACTTTCGAAAGTTTTCGCCTAACGAACGCCCCGAAAGTAATGCAGGGTCGAAAGAAGGAGACGAAACCAGAGCCAGAACTTCGCCCGTTTGAGGTTCGATAGCAACAATAGCCCCTCGTTTACCACGCATTAACTCTTCGCCAAACGATTGTAGATCGATATCGATCGAAAGCGTAACATTTCGACCAGGCTCGCTTGGCACATCCTCTAACCCTCGCTTATATTTTCCTTGAATGCGTCCAACAGCATCCCTAAGAAGTATTTCGGCACCTTTTTTGCCTCTAAGCTGTGTTTCGAAAGCTCGTTCAATACCAGTTTTCCCAACATAATCGCCCAATGCTAACTCGGGGTCGTTAGCTAATTCAGTAGGATTGCATTCGCTCATATACCCCAAAATTAAGCCTGCATGAATGGTATTATATTTACGTACTGAACGGCGAATTACCGAAAAACCAGGATAACGAAAAAGTTGTTCACGAAAGGGAGCAGCTTTGCTTATGGGGAGGTGTGGAATTAACGTTTGGGGAGTATATGGTGAATAGGCAGGGTTACGCTTTCGGTCAGTAACAAAATTAAAACGCTCGTTCAAAAACTGCTCCGTAATACCCAACATACTACAAAGCGAAAGGGTATCGAAAGGTTGTAATTGCTTAGTTGATACAAGTAAATCGTATGCAGGTTCATTATAAACAACTAATTTGCCTTGCCTATCGAAAATTGCCCCCCGCTCGGGATAAATGGGGCGTTCGTAAAAAGCATTTCGCTTAGCTAGGCTTTTATAATTGGGGTTTATAATTTGCAGATAAAACAGGCGAGCAACAAAAACAAGGAAGATTCCACAGCACAAAAATACCGCTAACCACGAACGATTACGGTACAATTCCCCATTATGTTGTTTATTCTCGGCCATAAGAAGTTAGGCAACTTCGCTGCGTCCCCCACCAAACAATAGTAAAAAGATTACCGAAAGCAGGTAAGTAAAAAGAAAACTTGTTGCGAACCTCAGTAAAAAGTATGTGATGTGAATACCCTGAATAGCTTCTAACCCAAAGAAAAAAGCATGATGTATAAGGGTTAACTCAAGGAGCAATAGTAGTACACGACCTAAATGTTTTCGGGAACTAAGCGCACGTGCAGTTTCCATATCAGGGTCAATAAAAGGAACTAAAAGGTAGTTCCGCAAAAAGCCCACCAATGTAAAGCTAGCAGTATGTAAACCCGGCATGCCCGAAACAATATCGAGTAATAAACCAAACACGCCACCGTATAAAGTAGTTGCTATTTTGCTGGCATTAATCGGAAAAAATAATAGCGTAACAATATAAGGGTAAGGGGTAGCATAACGGAATAGGTATAGGTTATTAAATACCCAAACCTGTAGTAAAAATATAATAACTATTTTTACAACTAGCCAAAGGTGTTCGAGCTTCATCCTTTATTATGTTGATTTACAATTGAATCTAACTCCGAAGCTTTAAGTACTAGCCCGCCCGTTATAATATAAACGAACTGTAGGTTATCGAAATTAGCCCCTAGCTTTACATTAACCTCACCTTTGGTAGCAATTACTTGGTCGGTTTGTTTTTTATTCTCTTCAATGGTTCCTACAAACAACCCTGGAGGGAAAACCGATGAGTAGCCACTAGTTACAACGGTATCGCCTTTTTGATAAAGTGCATGCCTCGAAAGCTCAGATAATGTTACAAAACTATCACCAGGCTCGTTCCACCAAAGGGTTCCCGTATAGCCGGTTCTCTTAATTGTGCAACTAAGCCTTAAATCGGGGTTAAGCAGAGGCACCATAATCGAGTACTTATCGCTTACCGACGAAATAATACCAACAACTCCCGAAGCCGCAACAACACCCATCTGTTCCTTAATGCCATCAATTCGCCCCTTATCGAGTACAACAATATTCCTTCGGCGGTTAACAGTAGCCGAAATTACACCTGCGGTAGTAAAGCGAATGGGGTCGATGGCTAAAACCGAATCGCTTAACCCAATAAATGGAGTTATAGTATCGGCTTGCGAGAACTCAACTTGTTGCTTTAGTTGCAAGTAATTAAGTTCAGCACGTGCTAATTGCTCGGTAAGTAAACGGTTCTTTTCGCGCAAGTGAAGGTAACTTTTTACTTCGCCCGAAACCATATGAACCATACCCATAGCTTTGTTTGTAAAAGTAGCGTTAAGGAATTTATGATACAACGAGCCATTAAAAAGCAAAGAAAGGGCTATTGCCTCGAAAATAAGAAGCAATAGCCAATGGGTTTTATTAGTTATAAAGCTTATGAAGCTGTTCACAAATATGAACTAGCGGATAAGGAAGTTAAAACTATCGGTATTTTTAAGTGCAACAGCAGTACCTTTAGCAACGGCATGAAGGGGGTCATCGGGAACTTGGAAAGGAATACCAAAACGATCGGTTAGCCGTTTATGCAGACCTCGAAGTAAAGCTCCTCCGCCCGTAAGGTAAATACCATTTTTTACAATATCGCTGTACAACTCAGGGGGAGTAGCTTCAAGGGTATCCAAAATAGCCTTTTCAATCTTTACAATCGATTTATCGATGCAGTTAGCAATTTCCCCATAGTTAATACTTATTTCACGTGGCAAAGTATCCATTTGGTCGGCTCCCCATACCACATAATCCTGTGGTGGTTCCTCAAGTTCTTTTAAAGCACTACCCACATTTATTTTAATATCCTCAGCCGTGCGCTCGCCTATACGAACATTATGCGAACGGCGTAAATGCTCCATAATATCGGCTGTAAGTTCGTCGCCTGCTATTCTTATAGATTGCTTTGCGGCAATACCTCCATAACTTATAACAGCAATTTCAGTTGTTCCGCCACCGATATCAACAATCATATTCCCTTCGGGTGCTAAAACATCCAAGCCAATACCAATAGCTGCAGCCATCGGTTCGTATATCATATAAACTTCGCGTCCACCGGCTTGTTCACCGCTATCGTGTACAGCACGGGTTTCAACTTCAGTGCTACCGCTGGGGATGCAAATAACCATTTTAAGCGAAGGAGCGAAAAAACGGTGCGAACGCTTATTTATAAGTTTTATTAAGCCACGAATCATTTGTTCAGCGGCATTAAAATTGGCTATAACGCCATCCTTTAGAGGACGGATTGTTTCGATGTAAGCATGTCCTTTTTCGTACATTTCACGGGCTTTACCACCAACGGCAAGTACCTCTCCCGTTCGTTTATCGAAGGCTACCACACTTGGCTCATCCAAAATTATCTGACCATCCTTCATTATGATGGTGTTAGCAGTTCCAAGGTCAATTGCTAACTCTTGCTTAAACGAGAATAAACCCATGTTATATTATACTATTGCTTGCGTAATAAATAAAACTGTTTCGAGAACTAGCGTAAAGTTTCTATCGGTAAAAAAAAGGCATAAAAGCATTGCCACATAGCAAAAGAATCAGTGCCTAAAGTGGCGAACACTGGTAAATAGCATAGAACAAGCACGTTTATTGGCTAAATCAATACTATCGTTGTCGCGAATCGAGCCACCAGGTTGAATAAATGTAACTATTCCTTCGTTAGCAGCAAGTTCAACACAATCAGCAAAAGGGAAGAAGGCATCACTTGCAACAACAGCACCATTTAGGTCAAAGCCAAAACGTTTTGCCTTTTCAATAGCCTGCTTAAGTGCAGCAACGCGACTAGTTTGCCCAATACCCGAAGCCAGTAATTGCTTGTTTTTTACAATAACTATGGCATTACTTTTACAATGCTTTACTATGCGTTGGGCGAATAACGCATCGCTCACTTCCTCATTACTAGGCTTGCGCTCGGTAACTACGTTACAATCGTTGTAAGTTTCAGTTTTATTGTCCGAATCCTGCACAAGAAACCCTCCGAGAGCTGAGCGAACTGCGAATTGTTGATTGGGGTGCTGCTTTTCAACGAGCAAAATCCGTTTAGATTTTTGTGTTAGTATGGGTAACGAGTCTGTATCAAAGTCAGGAGCAATAAGTACTTCAAAGAACATATTACCTATTGCTTCAGCAGTTTGTTTATCTATACTTCGGTTGGCAATTAATATACCACCAAAAACCGATTCGGTATCAGCCTGATAGGCAGCTTGCCAAGCTTGGCAAATTGTTTCACCAGTAGCTAATCCACAAGGATTTGTATGTTTGAGAACAGCAAAGGTAGGTTCGTTGGGAAATTCGGCAATTAAGTCAACTGCAGCGGCAATATCCTGCAAATTATTAAACGAGAGTTCCTTCCCCTGAAGTTTATCGAAGTATTTTTCTAAATCGCCAAAAAAGAAGCCTCGTTGATGCGGATTTTCGCCGTAACGTAACACGTTGGGGCTATCCACGGCTATGCGAAGTGAGCTAAGCTCATCTTCATCAAAATAGCTAAATATAGCCGAATCGTATGCCGAACTAACAGCAAAAGCCACACGGGCAAAGCTTTTTCGTTGCCCAATGGTAGTTACGGCTCCTTGCTCGTCTAGTATAGTTTGTAACGAAGCATAATATTGCTTTGATGCCACAATAACTACATCTTTATAATTCTTTGCTGCAGCACGAATAAGGGATATTCCACCGATATCAATTTTTTCTATGATTTCCGCTTCGTTGTTGGTATTCTGTACAGTTTCCTCGAACGGATAAAGGTCAACAAGCACTAAATCGATCGGCTTAATGTTGTACATTGCTACTTCAGTACAGTCGCTTGCATTTTCTCGTTGTGCAAGTATTCCTCCAAAAATAGCGGGATGCAAAGTTTTTACACGACCATGCAACATACTGGGGTACCGGGTAAAGTCCTCAACCTTTTCGCAAGGTAAACCTAACCCAACAATATAATCGTATGTACCACCTGTCGAAACAATTTCAACTCCTAGCGAAACCAATTTACGAACAATAGCTTCAATGCCATCCTTGTGGTAAACCGATATCAAAGCTCGCTTTATAACCTTCTCCATTCCTATAATATAAACCTTCTAAAACTTCCTCTTCACCTTCGTTGTGTAACAAAGTATCGTTATTGATGCACACTATGAGTAGCGATGCACCACAAAGTACAGTTACACTCTCTATTTGCTCGTAACCAACGCTCGCTGGTGCTAACATGGGCTGGAACTAACAATAAGGAACTAAAGAGCCCTTTGCTATGCCTTTACTTGCCCAAGTTAAGCAACTCAGCATTACTTCACAAAGATACTACAAAAGCCACGGTTTATAAGTATTAGCACGTTTAAGATAGTTGATTTATTTAAGAGGCAACGAAAAACTATTGATTTCACAAACGCTAAACTTCCTCCTTAATAAGAGAGCTCTGTACGGCAACAGGTCTCATTATAGGTTATTATCTATTTGGTAATAAGCACATTCATTTAAGGGGAATTGTAGTGGCGGATCTCAAGTGTCCGCCCGCCATAGCATCGTAATTTATTATCGATGGGAGCAGTTTGATGAGTTACAACCGTAACATCATTATTTTGTTCAGGTTCTTTTTTATTTTCGTCCTGATGAAAAGATCAAAACCTCGGAGATTTTGATCGAGTTTACTTGATCATTTCCCATTTTGTTGTTGATTAAAATGGGAAAACCTCAGGTAAACTCATTTGCAAATTCTGTTAGCTTAGAGTTTTATTCGTACGAAAAAATCCCCCTGAGCCTCGTTTTTTTGAGGCTCAAGGGGAAGGTGAGGGGCATATACTTTCTCTAAATCCCAACAGAACTATTCTGCTATCGCCCCTTATTCGAATGGAAGAACTCCTACTCCTTATTTTTCAAAGGAATCACAATAATGAGACTGTTGCAAAAGTCAACAGTCTCACAATCTTGCGAGCAAGATTGTCCTGACTTTGCAGAAAGGATGAAGCGCAAGGCACTGAGGGTGAGGTCTGAAGGGAGCATACCTCCGTATGTGACCGAAGCCGAATCCCGAAAGTAACACAGCGATTCGCCTTTATGCAACAGTCTCAATAATAAAATACCTTCGATTTTATGTATGCGAGTGGACAGTTGTGGTCGCCCGGCAGATTCGTTTATATGATCACTTTCGTTGTACGCTGTTTTTGTTGAACAATAAATACACTATTTCCAGGTGTGATATTACACAATACCTCTGCTTGTCCTAGAGCGTTGGCTACGGATTTAGCCAGTACTTCACCATTAAGGTATATAACCACAACCTCTTCCAAAGGTATAAGCCCCGAAAGATTCAGTATTGCCGTAGTGGTATCGTAAAAAGCTGTCACAACGTTACGCTTTAGCATAGCCTTATCGGTAGCGGTTTCGCTCCCTTCGTAGGGGACCATATTTTCAGGGTCACCATTATAATCCAACACATTCCAGTTTTTTTGGTTCGCTATTTTTACAGCATTCTTGCTACACACATTTCCTTCCTTTTCAGCTTTAGAATTTACAACAACAATACTACCTACATTATCTTTTTCGCGAGGAGGCAACGAAGCAATAAGACGATCCATAGCTTTTTCGTTTAAGCGATTTCCAAAGCATAACAAATAAAGAAGACCTTTGCATTTCGAAACATCAAGCGAACTAAGGTTATTATTTTCACAATAAAGTCCTACGAGTTTTCCGTTGTTATCCAAGTTCAATTGTTCAATTTGATTGTATCCACAATAAAAATACTCCAAAAGGGGGTTCTTGGTTAAATCGATCTGTGTAATGTTATTTGAATTGCAATAAACCTCGTTTAATAAAGGGTTTCCGCTAAAATCAATATGCGTAATAGCATTCCTATCGCAATAAAAGTAAGTTAGTTTAGGGTTATGAGTGATATCAATACTACTGAGTTGATTATTTTGGCAGAAGAGCATCTGTAAATGGGGGTCCTTAGTAACATCAATTTCTTGCAAATCAATATCAAAACATTCGGCCCGAGTAATATTTCCCGTAGCAACAATCGTTTGATTTGTTAAGGTGTAGGTTGATTCATAGGGTTTTGCTTCTTCCTTTACCCCTGTAATACTTAGTGGCCCATCACAAATTAATTTAAGAACCACCTTTTCGCCAGCCCCTCGAGCTGTAGTCATCGAAATTGAGGGAGCTTGCTGACCATTAGCATGAAAGTTTGTACTCATAAAGGCAAATGCCAATAACGAGGAACAAAGTATGTTCCTAAAGACACTTTTTGTAGTCATAATTAATTCTGTTCTTTTGTATCAAATAGTTTTTCATTCTCTTTCATTGCAAAGGTAGCATAATATATTACACTAAGGGGGAAGGACACATTTAATTAAGATATCAACAAAAAACCACGCAGAGCTATTCTTGCTCTACGTGGAAAACATAATTATTTCTGCCCTATAACAAGGGAGAGTGAATCAAACGAAATATTATCTATTTCAACACTTTTAGAACAGTATTACCTACCATTAAAACAAGGGGTGGGGTAAAAGGATTAGGTAATGAAATTATATTGTCAAACCCTCGGTAAACAAGTTCACCTCGTATATTGTAAACCAAAATTTCATTGCCCTCATCAGCACCATCTATTACGAGTGTTTGACCAACGAACATTGCCGTAATACCATTACTACTTATTCTGGTTATGGCATTATCTTTCGCAAATAACACTTCAACTTTCGTATCCTGCACAACAATAAAATTTTTTGTAGTAGTTATATCGTTGCCATTTACTTTTATACTGGCTAGTTTATATCCGTTATTGGGGTGAGCAACAACGGTAAGCTCGGTATTATAAGGAACTTCGCCAAGGTTTTTTGCTCCACTTATTTCGGCCGAGCCATTAACACAATTCGCAATTTCAACTTTAAAGGCTTGCAAGGCAAACTCAGCTTTTACAACAACATTACTGTTTACTACAAACTTCTTAGTTTTTGTTATATCCTTATCGTTAGCCTTAAGGCTTCGTAGTACATAGTGTTCGTTAGGTTTAGCAACAACTGTTAGTTCGGTGCCTTCTAAAACCGGTTTTGTTATATCGGCACCCTTAATAGAAATTTCGCCATACTGAGGATGTTCAATACTTACCGTGTAGCTCTGTTTTACAGCAATAAACGTAAAGGTAAGCTGGCAATCTTTTTCAACAGTAAAGGTAGGATTAGCTGTAATATCGGTACCATCGAGTTCTATTTTTTCGAGCTTCCAACCATCGCTAGGCACCCCCTTAACAGTAACTTTAGTACCCTTCGCAACCTGGTTTGCATCAAGGGTTTCGGGCGTAACAATAACGACCTTACCTTCGCCCACTGTATTCAGTGTTAACTTGTAAGTTTCATCCTTTTCAAAAATTGCTTTTACGGTAAAATCTTTGTCTACTACAAAAGTGTTTTCCATCATCTGTAAATCCATCTCATTTGCAAATAAACTTACTAGGTGATAGCCCTTTTGTGGTATTGCTGTAACCTTTAGCTTATTACTGTAAGGAATTGTGTTTAGGTTTACAGGAGTTGACATTAACTTATCGGTTGTACAATCCTGGTAAACAAGTGACCCCTTTCCTTCGATTTGTTCAACTACCTTGTGAGTTACTTTATTAAAGGTAGCATCAACACGGCTATTTTCGAGGGCTTCAAAGCTACAAGTTACTCCCATTTGTGCCGTTTGGGTAAAGTCCATTCCATCGGCAATAAGTTTGGTAAGCTTCCACCCTTCGCCAATATGGTTAGGTGCAATACCTGTTTTTATCATAACATTAGTACCCGCTTCGGTATAATAGTAGCGTATTCCTGACTGAGTACTTTTATCCTTTATAGGTAATTCGGCTTCGAACTTATCGGTAAGGTGAACATCGCCCCCCTCGCCATTAACAACTAAAGTAATATTTGCCCTTGTTTTGCCAAACTCAACATTTACTTCGATGTTATGCTTAGGCATGGTAAAACTCATCGACGAAGTAATATCGCCAATATTAGGGCTAACAACTAACTTTTTAACAACTACCCCAGCATCGCACATAGGCTTACAAACTACTTTAGCACCAAAAGGTATTTGAACGACATCAGGGTCATCGCTAACAATTTGTTTATCAATCAATAAAGAAATCAATACCACTACGTTCGCGATTCGACACAACAGTGGCTGTATACTCAGCTACTTTAACAACAGCTTTCACAGTTACGGACTCGGAGGGCATAATAAAGTAATACCCGCCCATTTTATTTTGGCTGAGGGGAGTGTTATTAAGTAGAATACTTTGCAAGGTGTACCCTTCAGAAGTTTTACACAACACATTTATTAGGTCGCCTTCGCTAACTAACGCCCCCGAGTGTACCTCTTCGCCATTATGCATTAATAGAAGGCTACCCCCATCGAACACATCTTGGTAGGTTACCGTGTATTTTTGCTTATTCGCTTTAGTAAACGTTGCCGAAACGGATACCGAAGCATATATATCCACATTTGCATACATGTACCCTTTTTTCGAAGTTGCTCTACTAAACTCTGTTATAGTTTTCGAAGGCATCTTACTTTCATTGCTACTTTTAACTTGGATATTAGTAAGGGTATAGCCTTCGTTTGCTTTAGCATAAAAAGTGGCTAATGTGCCATTAGGAACAATATCACCACTGTGTAGATCCACATCGCTGTAGTTGGTGGGATCCATATAGTCGGCAATTAGTGTACCACCTTCGGATTGCTCGATAGTTATAGTACAACCATCTGTAGGATTTGCACCGCCATTAATATCATACTCTGCGTTAATATCAAGGGAATAACTATCGGGGTAATATGCATCCGTCTTTAACCCAATGGCATCAAGCTTTACCGAAAAGTAGTATACGGCATTACCATTAAGCTCAGCATCGCTAAGTTTTTCGCTCGGAACTGTAATGGTAGTTAGTATCTTATCGTTATTACCATGGTCGATTAGCTTAATTGCTTTAAGGGGGTAGTTCATTTCGCTTTTTTTCTGCACGGTAACGTAAATTGTTTCGGTGTAGTCGGCTTCGTGAATATCACCTCCTGCGTAAAAGTCGTTACTGCTTTTAAAGAAGCTAACTTCGTCGTAAACGGTACCAAGATAAACCTTTTGTGCTCCAAGTTGTGTAACGGAACATCCTAACAACAGAACGAATAATGATGTTAGGAGTAGATGAATGGAATGATGTTTCATTGTTTTTCTGTTTAATTATTTTGATTATTTGAGTTTTATTCGTTGTCTGAAAAAAAAGGAGTACTGGTAGTTACAGCCATACAGCTTTACCCCCAATACCCCTTGTATGTATTATGGAATATATACTTTTGAACAACTGCCATTAATAACAAGAACATACACCCCTTGTGGTAACGAACATTTAAACGTATCGTTCCCCACAAAGTTGTTTACAAGTTGCCCCGAAAGTGTGTATACATCAATACGCATACAAGTGCCACTTGCTAAAACCATCAACTGATTTTGGGAAGTAATATACCGAGGAATAGGCTGAGCTACGAGCTGAGCCGCATTGCCCGATTTGGAAATTACAATAGGATCCTTAACGTACACTTCACCTTCCTTAGGGTTACCATCGTCGTCGGTATATTTAACTTTACGAACGATACCCGCATTATCGGTACTAAAGTAGGCATCGCTAGGCGAAACTAGCTTTACATCGTTCAAGTTTAGTTCGTTAAAACCAATAAAACCCGCCGTGGGCTTATCGGGCATTGAACAAATAATTTTCACTTCGCTATTGTTAATGGTACACTTTGCATCGTTTTCGTAAGGTGCACATATACCGAAATAACCTTCGGCAATAACAGTAGTGTTATCGATGGTTAAGGGCTGTTTATCCTCGATAAAAATACCAGCAGCACCAGCAACCATATCGGCAGTTATAGCGTGTAGTTTACCACTTCCCTTTATAACCATAGGACCGGCACTATAAACGCCATTACGTACACTCCACATACGGTTAAAACCTTGTAATACGATGGTAAAGGGGGGATCAGTTTCATCGTGAAAGTTTTCGATGGCAGGCACGTTATACATATCGAAATCGAGGTTTCGGATAGTTAACGTATTGGTTTTAGGGTTGTAATGGGCAAACGAATCGGGAACAGTATTATTGGGGAAAATGTTACTTGCATTATCCTCGGTTATATCCAGGTCGTCGATTCGTAGGGCATACTTTTTGTTTGGTATAATGCTAATAAAGCCGTAGTTTGCCTTCTTTTCACGATTAACAATTGTTGAAAAATAGTGGTCGTTTTCAGGGTGTTTTATGCCAACATAAGCCCCCGAAGGCGAAGCTATTTGGCTACGCTTTATACTAATTCTACGCATAGCACCAATTAACCCTTTATCGGAAGTAAAATTGGTATGGTCGAAAACCAAAAGCCCTGTACCACGCTCGAGCGAGGCAATGGCAAATGAAGTAGATTCACCCTCCTCAGGCGAAGAACCTTTAATGCTTATACGTGTATCTAAAAAACGAAGTATCGAAGCCTCGCCCTTAAGAGCAAACGCGCCAGAATTATTACTTGCACACTTTACTTGTAACGAACCCTTGCCCGTAACAGTTATGGCACGCTCGGTATATATACCAAATTGGGTTGTCGTAATGGTATTATCACCAACCAATGCAATGGTGAACATACCAGCTTGTTGCCCCTTAAAGGCAATACCCTGTGTTAAGTTTGCACCGTTTAGAATGAGTGTATTGGTTGCTTTGTTATAGCTAACCGCACCATCGCGACCTTCGCCCATACCTTTAAGTACATTTTGGGGGTCGCACGTATCCAGGTCGAGTCCTTCGATTGTTATCGTTTGAGCTTTTAGGGAAAAAGCAAGCGCAAAAATAACAATGCTACTCCACAATAGCTTATGACAATGGGTATATAGTATTTGTTTTTTCATTTTATGTGTGTATGGCATTAATCAACAATTACTTTTTCAGTTTTTACATTATCTAAAACAACAATGTAGGAGGTTCCATGGGTAAGTTGAAAGTTGTAGTTATTACTGCCCATAGCATGAGCAACTTTTTTACCATCGAGCGTGTAAACATCTGCCATAAAGGGCTGTTTATTATCGCTAATTAGGTACAATACCCCCCCCTGTGTGTATGCTTGGTAATTATAGCCAGGCATAGCTGGTTGCACAATGCTGTTATTACCCTTAGCTTTAATAATAACTTGCTCGTTACATAGGGTTTCGCCGTTAACTGTTATGCCCGAAAGCTTTTTATCGAACCGCGCATTCTGAGGTTCTGTAATAGAAGCATTTTCGAATGTAAGCGATGCAAAGCCATCCACACAGCTACCACTTTTCTGGTTTTTGCACACAGCGGTAATATTAGCGTTATCAATTACTAGATTTGCCTTTTTACCCGTTCCCGATAAGGCGTAAGCACCTTCGAGGGTTAGGCTACAATTCTTTATAGTTAAGGTTTGTTCATCGGCAATAAAAATACCAGCACAGCTGTTTTTAGCTACTTCGTTTACAAAGTTAGCAGTTCCTTTGCCCGTAATAGTTGATGGGCCATTGAGCATTACACTTGTATACTGGCTGTAGATACGATTGTTACCTTCGAGGTTAAGCACAAATGGTTTATTCATAAAGCTATAATCGCACCGAATGCCTTCCTCGCTTTCAGCATCGAACTCAAAGTTGTGCAAGGTTAAGGTATTGCTACTAGGGTCGTAGCTTGCCATACCATGGGTTTGCCCTACCGAAAGTTGCTTACAATTAGTGTTATTTACTTGGGTAGCCCCTATAAATATAGGATAGGTA
>JASBZJ010000002.1 GCA_029983495.1 Porphyromonas sp. | reverse complement strand
GAATGCAAATCTTTTTAGCTTAGGTTTGGGTTCGGTATTCCATAATCGTAAGCAACTTTACACTCGCAACGCGCAACAAAAAAGTTTAACTATTGTAAAACCATGGATTGCCTTTGCATGGAGTAACCCGAATAAGGCAAATGTTGTTTTGTCGGTTGGGTATCGGTTACCTGTTGCTAGTGTATACCAAGTTTCAAAAGGAGGTAAGGATCGGCTCGATTATCAGCTTGCATGGCTACCGTATCAGGCCGAAATGTTTCAGGGCGCAAGTGTAAAGGCTTCTACTACTATTCCTTTTACAATTGCGAAGCAACATTTTGTCACATCGGTTAACATTGCTTGGCAACAAGTATCGCGCTCAGCATTATTAACTCTATACGATGGCTCGCCAAGTACAGTATCATCGATCTTTAGTAATCCTAATGTCCTATTACTCCGAGGAAATGTTTTGGGTGGCGAAGTATCGGTAACGTACCACTTTTTTTAGTGGGTGCTTGATGTAATAGGCCCTAAAGAGGGGTGTTTAACTAATAAAGCCTCTATATTTAATGAAAGTCTAACTAACGAATAAAACAATGAAATTTAAAAACATTTTTGTAGGCACGTTTTGCCTTGCCTTGCTAGGTTTAACATTAGCGGGTTGTAAAAACGATGAACCTAAAAAAAACGAAGCAATTGCTTTTAGTTCGAATATCGAAAGCCAAGCCCTTCGTGTACAAGGAAACGATTGGGAGGTAAATGATGCAATTAACGTGGTTATGCTTAGTGCAACAAAACCACTTGCTACCGAAAACATAATTAAACAAGGTGAATACCGTTCGCAAGCCAGTGGTAGTAAGGTCGATTTCCTTGCTAAGGACGAGGCAAATAAGCTATTTTTTCCTGCCGAAGGGAATGTTGACTTTATTGCCTATTACCCTCAAAACCTTTCGGTAAACAACTTCAGTGTTACGGTAGATGGAACACAGGATGTGCTTTATAGCAATAATCTTAAGAACCAATCCCAAACAAGTAATAAACTAAAACTGCAGTTTAAACATGCATTGAGTTCGGTAAGAGTTATTCTACAAACCGAGGCGGGTGCAGTGGTTGATAAAGATGCTACTGTAACACTTAAGGGGATAAATACTAAAGCTACTTTTAATTTAAGCGATGGCTCGGTAACTTCGCCTATCGATGTTAAGGATAAAGAGCTAAATTACAACTCCACGGCACAAGCTTACGATGCTATAGTTGTTCCACAAACGGTATTAGCCCCAAAAGCAAGTATACTTATTACCTACAATGGTAAAGACTATCTATACCAATTACCTGCAACACAAATTGAGCCATCGAAGAGAGTTGTGTACACCCTTAAACTTAGAGAAGAAAAAGTTGAACCAGCAGTTGAAGGACAAATCACTGATTGGGAGGAGGTGATTGGAGGTGCTGATACTCTCGACCCCAATGTTACCCCAAAAGCAGTTACAAAGTTCGAGCTTGCTACAGGTTCGCAAAGTACGTTTGTATTCGAGCCTACTGTAAGTAAAGCGTCGGTAACTATTGATACGGATGCAAAAACTATTTCTGCCACAAGTAGTGCAACTTGGCTTTCGGTGAACGTTGAAGGGCGAAAGGTTCTTTTTGAAACCACTGACGAAAATACATCGAATACAGAACGTGTTGCAACGATTACGATTACGCATAGTCCCGATTCCGAAGTAACTAAAAAAAACATACTTTTACGAGCAACCCCAGCCGTAGCGGAAAGTATTACGTTAACAGTAACCCAAAAAGGGAAAAGTGCTGAACCCGTAGAGCCTATAGTTGCTGAACCTATGATAACAGCCTATGCTTGTGGTGCTGGTAAGGAGCGTTACTTAAAGATATCGAACCGCTCAGGCGAGGATTTGGATTTGAGCAATTATAGCATTGCTCTTTACATACCAGGATGGAAAACCCCAAAGAATGCTGGTGAAATACAGCTGTATATGTCGCCAGGGCGTTTTGTTGTTTATTGCCATCGCGAAGCTACAAAAGGTGATGAAAAAGAGGATTTTACAGGTGCATGGAAAGTAATACGCACTACCCAATACACCGATTTTTACGGAGCTACAGCAATTGCTATCATGAAGGATGGAAAGGTTATTGATGTATTTGGTATACCACAAGCTGATAGGCATTCAACCCTTTATGCCAACAAGGTTTTTTATCGTCGTGAAGGTGTAAAAGCTCCTAATACAACATTCTCCGAAAGTGAATGGCAAAGTGCGCCGTTTACAACCGATAATGCTAGTAACAACCCTGGTGAACTATTTACCAAAGCTTTTACAACACTATAAGAGAGGACACTGAGAAGAATAGTTGTTGAGCTATAGAGGCTATATAAAATATTTATCATTTACTTAAGCCATGTTGTTAACTAAGGGGTGCGAATGGATTTGTCCTATTACCGCACCCCTTTTGGGAGAGAGCATTTTTTTTACCTTATCCGCAGAGTTACTATAGCCAATCGAACTTACCTGGATATGCTACCCCTTTCTCAGGCTTACAGCCCTTATATCTTTTGCTATTCTGTCCATGAACTCTTCAGTAGAGTTTATTGAACCACTTATAATACAATTACCATACAATGAAAAAATAATCCCCTTTTGGGTTGCGCTATTCGTGCTAATTACATCCTTTAGCAATTATGCCCAACAACCCACCGAGCAGCTATTATGCTCCTTTTCTACCACTCAAAAAATGAATGGTTTTATATTTCCAAAGTTTATAGTTGACGAAGGTTGCGAATTAAAGGTAGATGCTGGAGATGGCTCTATAGCAAACTATGTAGTAACGAACTTTGCTTCGCTTAAAGTAAAGGGAAAAACTATAAAATTCTATACCTCAACACCCGAAAAGGTTCGCGAAGTAAGTTTAACAATGAGTAAACTAACCGAAGCCAATTTTTCGGGTTGCATAGCCGCTAATAATATCCGCATTGATGTTAATAGTATTAATGCAGTAGCAATGGAGGCTTTAATGAAGTCTTTACCACAAACCACTAACGGAAAACTTTTGGTAAAGGCGTTTACGAATAATAACGATAAAAACGAGGTATATAAAAGTGCCGTAAAAATTGCTCGTTCGAAGGGATGGGAAGTTTATGGATACTCGGGGCATTTTTCAAATGCTGAGGTTTACGATGGAGAAGATGAACCTGGCGGTGGTGATGATAAGCCTATAGCCGTTTCCCTAAAAAGTAGTGGTAATATTATAACCCTAAAAGTTAAAGGCAATGGCGAAATGGCTTATCAAATTGAAGGTGAGCAACGGACTGTATTAACAGATGGAACCAACATGGTATACAATGCTGCTGATAAGATGGTTACATTATACGGCGATTTTACCGAGTTGGTTTGTTTTCAAATCGATTTAGTTCAACTCGAAATTAAGGAGGCTCCTAACCTTGTTTATCTTAATTGTTGTGCGAATAATTTGGATATAAATGCAATGGCAAAGCTTATTGAGGGGTTGCCCCAAAATAATACCCTTACAAAAAAGTTTATCCCGATTGATTCTACCAATGAATACGAAAAAAATAGTATAACGCAGAGCCTTATTGAACTTGCAACAACTAAGAATTGGAAAGTACTTGATTGGAATGCAGGGTTACCACAACCTATTAAAAGCAAGGTGCCTGCAATTGCTATTAGTACAAAGAAGCAAAAAGGCGACCTTATAGACCTACGAATTGAAAGCAACGATGATGTTACCCTCGATATGGGCGATGGCAAGATTATTAAGGCAAGTAATTTGGAACCTATATATGAATTGAAGGGCGATTATATTCATTTATTCGGAGATATTACGATTGCCACAATTGCAAATGTAGGTGCTACAAGCATTGATTGTTCGCAAGCGAAAAACCTTATATTTTTGGACTGTAGCAATAACTTCCTAAACGATAATGCTTTTGAAAAACTGGTAAATAGCTTACCTAAACGTGAAAAACAGCATATGGGCGAAATTGTTGTTCGTAACCCTTATGTCCCTAGTGAGAAAAATACTATTAGCCATACGAACGTTACAGCTTTACGCGAAAAAAACTGGCATGTATGGCAAAAAACAGAGGGTGAAGGAAAAGAGTATGAGGACTATGAAGGCGACAATTTTGTGCCTGATGCACCCCTTGCCCTAAAAATGACAACAGACACCGAGCTTGGTAAAACAGTTCGAGTATACATAGAAGGTGTAACAGACTTATGGGTTAATGCTGGAGACGGAAACTATAAACGATTATCTTCGAAAGGCGGGTTTAATGATATACTATTAAAAGGACGCGAGGTTTCGTTTTATGGTAATATTACATGGTTTGCGGCTCAGAATGGTAAGCTTACTATGTTTGAAGTGTTTAATGCGCCTTTACTTAAAAGCTTATTTATAAACGAAAATTACCTTACAACGCTCGATGTTTCGAAAGCTACGGCATTGGAGTTCCTTAACTGTGCGAGAAATAAGATTAGTGGAGAAGGGATTGTAACATTGGTAAATTCGCTATACGATGCTACTAAGCAAAGCAAAAAACCGCAACTTTATATTGTCGATTCGGCTTCGGCTTTCGTAAATGAAAATACCCCAACCAGCGAGCAACTTAAAATTGCTTTTAGTAAAGGTTGGGAAGTGCGTAATTACAATGGAGGAGCCAACGATAAACCTATATACAACTCGAATACATCCGTAGAATCGACCGCTAAAGCAATAGTGTACTATAATCCATCTACATCTCAATGCTTTGTAAATTCTACTTTGCCTCATCATCATGTTGTACTGTTTTCATTAAATGGAGTATGCCTACAGAATACTCAAACTAATGCAAGAGGTGAGGCAATAATAAGTTTAGATACGTTGCCTAATGGAACTTACTTTGTTCAGATAGGGGCAGAGTGTACAAAGCTTTTAAAGCAACACTAATATTTCTATGGATTAAATACCTTAATAGAACTTCCGCCCATGGCTCTAAACAGTTTTGCTTTGGTGCGGAAGATCTATTGGGTATCAGATAAACCACCTAATAATAATTCTTTACCCTTGTAATGGTTTTACATGTTGTATTTTCTTGTAATCTATTCAAGTTTAAGCTATTGCAATACACTGATGGTTTATTAACCCAGCGTCAGAAGCTGAATGTAAATACGTCGTTAGGCGTGCAATTATTTTTTTTGTTGCCTTACCATTGGCGAAGTTGCTTGCACAAGCCCTTGCAAGTTGAGCTGTTGTAAAAGTCAGTATAAATCATATAATAAAGAAAAGGAACTGTTCGACCTTTGCCGAATAGTTCCTTTTTTTGTAAGGCTTGGTAATCCTTAATGTATTATGGTACTAGTTTTTGTTTAGTTTTGGAAATGGCTTTCCACTGCTTTAACTAACTCTTCACCTCGTAGGTCGCGGGCAAGAATTGTTCCATCGGGACCAACTAGAATAATTTGAGGTACCCCCATAACTGCATACTTTTGGGTAAAGCTATCGCGGTTGGAGTCGAATATTTGTGGCCACTTTATATCGAGTTCTTTTACACGTGCTTTGTGGTCTTCTTCCTTATCCCATACAGCAACTCCTACAATAACAAGCCCCTTATTACGATATTTTTCGTAGAGTGGCTTTAGGGTATCCTTAATTTCGCGTTGGCAAGGTCCGCACCATGAAGCCCAAAAGTCGATAAGGGCAAACTGACCTTGCCCAACATAATCGCTAAGCTTAGCGGGTTTGGAATTTCCATTTGTTCCATCGAATGAAACGCCTTCGAGGTCGGTAAATTGTTTTCCTGCCTTTGTTGCATCGAAGTTTTGCAGTACTTCTTTCAATTCCGTAAAGCTTTTGTAGTTATTAAGGTCGTTTCCCCCTTGTTCGACCAAGGTTTTTATATCGTCCATTGACGCTTCAGCCATTTGGTAGTATCTGAGAGCAACAAGTGCGAGTGGCTTTTCTTTATTTTCGAGGAAGAACTTTTTACTGATGTCACGTAGGTAAGCTGCCTTCTCTTCGTAGTACTTCTCAAAAGCATCCATGTTGTCTTTCATTTCCTTATACTTTTCGCCTATTTCGTCGGAAGTGCTCATGTATTCTTTGGTATATGTGGCAAGTATATCGTTTTCAGGAGTTCCTTCGGCAATGTTTTTTTCGAAGTTAAGGTTAATGGTACCTTTTTCGGGAACAAAGAAAACTGTTGAGTGACTCTCGCCGAGACCTAAGTAATACAAGGCATTCCCTTTAACTGGGGCAAATTCGTAGGTAAAGTTATGATCGTTAATTTCGATAGAATCAATAGCTTCCATAGTTGCGTAATTATAGATGCGAACCCATGTTGGAAGTTCAGTATCCTCGGGAAGCGATCCTTTTAAGGTGCTTTTCGTTTTGTTACATGCTATAGTAGCAAGTGCAACTACTGTAAGTAGTACAGTTAGTTTCAGTATTTTCTTCATAATATCAGGTATAAATTACTTATTTAATCGTATTCTTATTTTTGCCTTAATCATAAGGTATTGCCCCTTGGGTTTAGTCTGTTTTTAGGGCTTTAGTGTTGCTTGTGGATTATTCTTTCTTTATGGCTTACTTGTAATTTTGGCATCGTGGCTGGGTATTCAATGGCTAATGCAAAGTTACGTCTTTTGTTGCGTAGCATAATATGGGCTGGTACGTAATTGCAACACCTCGTGATGTTCGGAAGAGATTTTCGTAATCGTTCGTAAGTTTTTCGATCTCCTTGGGTGAAAGAGTAGTATGGTATTTATGCGACAAGGGAAGAACTGTAACCCCTGTACGTTTTAAGTGCAGTAAAATGTGTTTTGCTGAGGGAAAGTATAGTGTTTGTTGCCAGCTTTCGATATGAATACTTGTTAAATGCTCCTCGGCAAGAAAACTACGGTAGGCATCAATTGATGGGTACTCAAGCCCCATGCCTGTTAGTTTTCGCAATTGCCAAAGATTTTTTTTACCAAAAGTGCTAAATAAAAGTGTACCATTAGGTTTAAGTTGTTGTATACAGCGTTGCAAAAAGTCGAAAGGGTGTTTAATCCATTGTAATGCCGAAGCTGAAACAATAAGATCACTTTGAGGAATAGGGATTTGTTCAGCATCGCCTTGGTGCGTTTTGCAGGCTATCCTTTGTTGTTCGAGAATACGATTTATAGTATTAACCGCTTGGTTTAGCATGCGGGGCGAGAGGTCGTTGAGAACAATTTCGTTGACATGAATTCTTTTGAGCAGAGCCTCGGTAAGAAAACCCGTACCACAACCAAATTCGTACATTGTAGAGTAGTATGTGTTAGGCTCTAAAAGAGTTGCTAGGCGTTTGGCTACCTGTTTTTGTAATAAGGCTTCGGAATTATAAGTTGTAGCGTAGCGGTCGAATGCAAGCATGGTGGTTATTAAAAAAGGCTTAGTATTTGTTGCCAATTGGTATATTCACCAAATAGGTAGTGTTGCCCTTGTTGTATTATTTGGTAGGGTATATGGTATTGTTCGGCAAATTGTTTGAGGTTTTTTGCTGGTATTATTTTATCCTTTTCCGCAATAATTATCCCATCCCACAATAGTGTAATGTTTTGGTTTGTTCGATTTAGTTCTGTTTGGCGTACAGTGGTAAGCTCCTCACGAAGTTCCTCTGTTGTACGCGAACGTAAATCGTTATAGAGGTGTTGCAAAGTTTTACCTCCACACATACGACGATTAAAAAGCTCGCGACTTGTGTTGGTGAGGTTTTGAAGTGTTAGATCAAACACTTTTGTTGGTATCCCAAACGAATCGTGCCGAATAAAAGGACTGCCAGCAATGGCAATAGCTTTGTTTATGGTTGCTGATGGTAAAAAGTGGTTTTTATTTAATTGTTCAGCTGCCCATACCCCAGTAGACCATGCTACGATACTGTAACTACTATAGTTTTGCGTGGTTAACGGTAGTAGCGAAAGCGTGCGATAGTCGTAAACGACCATTAAATCGAAGCCTTCAGGAAGAACTAAATGCTCAACGGCTGCTGAGGTCATTCCCCACCCATTAAAGAAAACTAGCAAGTTGGGGTTAGTAGTGGTGGAGGAGGTAGTTAAAGCAGTTTGCATAAGTTATTTTATTTGCAGTAGTTACTCAGTTGCTTTAGGTACGACTTGTAGGAACTGATGTATATATTGCTCAGGCATAGCCGCCGAAAGAGATAACCTAATGCGTTCGCTTCCTGCGGGAACTGTTGGCACATGAATCGCACGAACCTCAAAACCATGTTGATTAATGTTATTTGCCAATATTTTGCTATTATCGTTGCCGGGGCAATAAAGAGGGATAATATGCGAGTCCCCTAGCTTTGTGTACCCTTTTTGCCGAAGCCCCTTCCTAAGTATTGAGCCTAGTTTTAATAGGTGTTCCCTTTTAGATGAAAATAAAGGCATATGCTGTAAAATGAACATATTCCATTCCACTACAATAGGGGGTAACATGGTTGAGAATATAAAGGAGCGTGCAGTGTTAATGAAGTAGCTGATAAGGTCTTCTTTTGCTACAACAAAGGCTCCCATACTACAAAAGGCTTTACCAAATGTGCCAACTAAAAAATCTATTTGTGGGAGTGTTTTAGTCTCTTCGGCAAGGCCTAGACCAGTTTTTCCCCGTACACCTATTGCATGAGCCTCGTCCACGTAGAGCATAACTTGTGGATAGCGTTTTTTTAGTTCGTATACCCCATAAAGGTTTGCCAAGTCGCCATCCATACTGTATATGCTTTCAACCACAACAACAATGGTTTTTACACCTTGGGTAATTGCTTTTTGTATAAGTTGTTCTAGGTGTTCCACGCTATTGTGCCTAAACCGCATAAAAGGTAACCCCGATAGTAATAAACCATCAATTATACTTGCGTGGCAAAGTTTATCGGCAATGATAAGCGCATTGGGTAGCCCTTTTAAGGAAGAGAGAATCCCCACGTTTGCATGGTACCCACTATTGAACAATAATGCAGCTTCGGTTTTATACTTTTCTGCAAGTAAAAGCTCCAAGGCTTTTGCTTGGCAAATATTTCCACTTAATAGGCGACTTCCTGTACTTCCCATAGGTAATAATTGAGGTCTAACCTCTTCCCAAAACTTTAAGTGGAGATTTTTTTCTTCGGCAAGGCCTAGGTAGTCGTTGCTAATAAAACTTAGCTTTTGTGTTTCCTCGTTAGCTACTGAACGTAGGTTATTGGTATCCTTTAGGAACTGTAAGCGTTGTTGAAATGGTGTAAGCATCAGTTTTCTTCCGAAACAAGGGGAATATATTCGCTGTAACCTTCGGCTTCCATTTTACTTAGTGGAATAAAACGTAAAGCGGCACTGTTAATGCAGTAGCGCAAACCACCAAGTTCATTGGGGCCATCGAAAAAAACATGCCCAAGATGGCTGTTGCTAGTTTTACTTCGTATTTCGGTTCGCATCATATTATGTGTAGTATCGAGCTTCTCTTTCAAAACATCTTCGCTAATGGGTTTCGAAAACGCAGGCCATCCACAACCACTTTCGAATTTATCGGTTGACAGGAATAGGGGGGTACCCGAAACAATATCTACATAAATACCAGCTTCGAATTTGTTATAATAGTCGTTTTGGAAGGGTGGTTCGGTTCCATTTTCCTGCGTAACGTGGTATTGGATTGGTGTTAGTTGTTTACGTAATGCCTCCTTATCAATGTAGCGAGCTTCCTTGGCTTGGTTTATAGCGGCACGTCCAATATGGCAATAGCCACCAGGATGCTTTTTGAGATATTGCTGGTGATACTCTTCTGCGGGGTAAAAGTTCTCGAGGGGCTGGTGTTCTACAACAATAGGCTTGCTGAACTTGGTTTGTAATTCTGCGAGTGCTTTTTCGATAATTATAGCATCATGGTTATTTGTATAGTATATTCCTGTTCGGTATTGTCTTCCAATGTCATTCCCTTGTCGGTTTAGTAACGTTGGATCGATAACAGAAAAATAAAGCTCTAACAGAAACGAAAGGGGAGCAATTTGGCTATCGTAACGAATTTCGATAGTTTCAGCATAGTCGGTATCGGTATCCTCGTAGCGTGGGTTAGGGCGGTTAGCATTAGCATAACCAACAGTTGTAGCAGTAACTCCATGCACTTGGCTGAAGTAGGCTTGCATACCCCAAAAACAACCACCCGCAAAATAAATAATTTGTTCTTGTTTCATAGCTATATTATTCGGTTTAAGCGTAGTACGCAACGGCATCGCCGTTTGGCTTTTTATTGCAATAACTACGCATATTAATGAGAGAAAAAGTAATATTCTGGGCATACACCAACATGGTTGTTCGATAACATACTTTTTGGGGGATAAAGAAAAACCTCCAGCGAGGAAGACGTGCTTCCTCGTAGAGGTTTTAATGTGTATTTAATTAGTTGTTCACTAAAAGTGATTGCTTCACTGTAGGGTAAGCAATATTACTTTCCCTGTTCTTTTTTTAACTCATCGAAAAATACTTCGCAGTTGCATTGAGCTGCTACAAGATTACGGTCACCAAAGCCATTGTCGAGGCGAGCAACATTAATCCAGAATTTATTTTCGAGTAAGTAGGGGAGAGCAAAGGCTGCTTTGCTACGTGGATATGCATGGTTCCACTCATCGGCACAAACTTCGTATTGAGGGTGTGGCGCATTTTTTAATACGTTATCGCTAAGTGAGTATTTGCCCTGAGCAACTTCCTGTGCTTCATTATAAATACAGTCCATTACTTCAATAAAGCGATCGAGTTCCGCTTTTGATTCACTTTCAGTGGGTTCAACCATTAATGTGCCATGTACAGGGAACGATAACGTTGGAGCATGATACCCAAAATCCATAAGTCGCTTCGCAATATCATTTTCATCGCATCCTGTTTCTGCTTTAACCTTGCGACACTCTAAAATAAGTTCGTGTCCAACACGACCTTTCGACCCACTGTATACGATACCATAGCTGTTTTCGAAGTGCTTTGCTAAATAGTTAGCATTAAGTATGGCTACAGCTGTTGATTTTTTTAGTCCTTCAAGACCAAGCATTCGAATATATCCGTAAGTAATAGTTTGTACGCCAATGCTACCATAAGGTGCAGCTGCCACTTGGTTTGTTGCATCGTTGTTGCGAACTGTATGTTTGGGAAGGAATGGCTTAAGGTGTTCCTTCACACAAATAGGACCAACCCCAGGTCCTCCACCCCCATGAGGAATTGCAAATGTTTTGTGTAGGTTGAGATGGCAAACATCGGCACCAATAAACCCTGGGTTTGTATAACCAACTTGGGCATTCATGTTGGCACCATCCATGTATACTTGACCACCGCAATCGTGAATCCGTTTGCAAAGGTCTACGATATTATCTTCAAAAATACCGTGTGTAGAGGGGTAAGTGATCATTATGGCAGCAATACGTTCCTTGTATTGCTCGGTAAGTGCCATAAAGTCGTCCCAATCTACATTCCCTTTATCGTCAGTTTTAACAATTACAGGTACATAGCCAGCTTGTGTAGTTGAAGCGGGATTCGTACCGTGTGCCGACGCTGGTAGTATAACAACATCGCGGTTGCCTTCGCCAATCGATTCGAGGTATGAACGTATTGTTCTCAGTCCTGTATATTCGCCTGATGCGCCAGAGTTAGGTTGGAGGCTAGTAGCATCGAACCCTGTAATTTTTGCCAGGTATTCTTCGAGGTTGGTTGCCATTTCGAGGTAACCTTCGGCCTGGTCATCGGGGGCATAGGGGTGAATATTAGCAAAGTTAGGATTGCTAAGTGCGAAAAGCTCAGCTGCAGCATTGAGCTTCATTGTACAGCTCCCCAGAGAAATCATTGAGTGCGCAAGCGAAATGTCTTTACGATCCAACCGTTTAATGTAGCGCATCAGTTCTGTTTCGGTGTGGTATTTTTGGAACACTTCGTACTGCAGAAAGTCGCTTTTACGAAGAAAAGATTCTTCGATAAATAGTTTGTCGCAAGGGATGTTGCTAACTGTAGGTTGGGGTTTACCAATAGCTTCGGCAAATATATAAAGCAGAACGTTTATATCCTCAGGTAGTGTAGTTTCGTCAATGCTTATTCCAATGCATTTTTGGCATCCATAGTAACGAAGGTTTACTTTGCATGCTAGTGCTATTTCGCGTACTTTTTCCTCTTCAACCTCATCAGGAAGACCTACCACAAGTGTATCGAAGAAGTTTTTATTGTATTGCTTGTACCCAAGTTTTGTAAGTTCGTTCGAAAGAACCCCTGCAAAACTGTGGACACGGCGAGCGATAGCTTTTAGCCCACTTGGCCCGTGGTATACAGCATAGAAGCTACTCATTGTAGCAAGTAGTGCCTGCGATGTGCAAATGTTACTTGTTGCTTTTTCGCGCTTAATATGTTGTTCGCGAGTTTGCAATGCGAGGCGATAACCCGAGTGCCCGTAAGCATCTTTGGTAACACCTACAATTCTACCAGGAATTTCGCGTTTATACTCCATTCGGCACGAAAGGAACCCTGCACTTGGTCCTCCATAATACATAGGAACGCCAAACCGTTGAGCAGAACCAAATACAACATCGGCTCCCCATTCCCCTGGAGGTGTAAGCATGGCAAGCGAAAGTAGGTCGCTAGCTACAGCTACCTTTACATTCTTTTCCTGGCAGTGTTTAACAAACTGTTCGTAGTTTTCAACAGCTCCTGCTCCATCAGGGTATTGAATAATAGCTCCAAAGAATTCGTTTTCACCAAAGGAAACTTCCTTGTAGTCGCCAATAACAAGTTCCATACCCTGTTCGGGAACACGCGTTCCTATTACAGCTTGGGTACTTGCAAAAATGCGTTTGTCAACAAAAAGCTTTTTTACTCCTGCCTTTTGCTGAGCCCGGCTACGAACATTGTATAGTAGCATAGCTGCTTCGGCTCCGGCCGTTGCTTCGTCGAGTAGAGAACAGTTCGTAAGAGGTAACCCTGTAAGTTCAGTAACAACCGTTTGGAAGTTAAAAAGGGCTTCGAGGCGACCTTGCGAAATTTCGGCTTGGTATGGTGTGTATGAAGTGTACCAAACGGGGTTTTCCAACACATTGCGCTGAATAGGAGCAGGTGTTATACAGTCATACCAACCTTGTCCTAGGTAACTAGTAAAGGGCGTGTTCTTACTGCCAAGTTCTGCCATGTGTTCAATAAACTCGCGTTCCGTCATTGCTTCAGGCAGGTCAATTTCCTCCTTTAGGAAAATGTTTTCGGGGTATACCTGGTGAAGCAGTTCTTCCATCGAACTTGCTCCAACCACTTTTAGCATATCTTTTGCGTCCACATCAGAGATACCAATGTGGCGCTTCGAGAAAAGGTCTTGACTCATAGCTGAGATTTGATATATGGGTTATTTTGTTTTTCGTCTTTTATTGTTGTTGAGGGGCCATGCCCAGAAAAAATAACGGTCTCGTTAGGCATCGGCACAAAAACCTCCTTAAGGGTTTGCATCATTGTATCGTAGTTCCCTCCAGGAAGATCGCATCGACCAACGTTCCCTTTGAAAACCACATCCCCACAAAGGGCAAAGTTTTCGCTTTTGTTATAAAAGGTTACGTGTCCTGGGGTGTGCCCTGGTGTGAAAAGTACTTCTAGCGAGCAATTACCATAGTGTAATGTATCCCCTACGCTAAATGCATCAAAAGTAGCATCGTTATATGACACCTGGGGTGGCATCATAAACTGTTCCATCTGTTTCGAAAACGAGGGCATAAAATCGATTTCTTTTTGTAATGCTTTTGGGGTAAGCTTGTATTTACTAGCTACATAAGGTATGCCCCAAATGTGGTCGAAGTGTAAATGTGTGGCTAATAGTAATACGGGCTTTGCATGCTCCTTATTAATTACTTCATTTAGTGTATTATACTCCTTTTCATTACAGCAACCAGGGTCAATAATAGCCGCCTCAAGGGTTTTGTCGTCAATCAACAAATAGGTATTTTCGGTAATGGGGTTAAAGGTGAACTGATAGAGTTTCGTTGCCATAAGAGCGGGGCAATTATTATTTAGGGTTATGATTTAATTGTAGGCAAGAATACTGCATACTTTTGATGAAAATAGTCATGCCCAAGAAAGCTTTCGAGTTCAGCTAATTCCACCCTGTTTCGATAGGGTTTTAATTCTTCGGTTAGATTACCTCCTTTTAATGCAATTATTCCATTCGGTAACGCATTCCGTTGCTCTTTTAGGAATAGATTTCGGCTATATTGCACTAAGACTTCCAATGGCATTGCCGCACGGCTTACTACATAATGAGCCTGTATTGAAAGCTTTTCTAGGCGACTTGTAATACAAGTTACGTTGTTTAGTGCAAGTGCCTTAGTAATGTTTTGACAGATGCGAATTTTTTTTGCGATGCTATCCACTAGCACAAATTTACAATTTGGGAAAACAATGGCCAACGGAATACCAGGTAAGCCTCCCCCTGTGCCAGCATCGATAATAATAGTTCCTGGCTTAAAGTGAATAAATTGCACAATGCCAAAACTGTGTAGGATGTGATGAAGATAGAGGTTCCCGATATCTTTCCGCGAAATGAGGTTCACCTTTTCGTTCCATTGCGAGTACAGCTCTCCTAGAAGCATAATTTGCTCCTTTTGTTGCTCGTTCAGTTCGGGAAAAAGTTCGAAGATGCGCCTTATAGCCTGTTCTTCAGATGCAATTAGGAAAGCCATTTTTTTAGTTTATGAGGTGATTGATGGGCGATGATTCGCGAAGTAGTGTTTTTAGTTCTTCCCATGAAAGTGGGATCATCATTTCGTTGTTGCTATCAACGAGTACAAGTTTCTCCTGAAAACAGTAAGTAATACCTTTCGTATCAATCTTAAAGTTGCCATTAGGGCGTACTTCATCGTAGTTTACAACAGCATTGGTAAGGTATGTTTTTTTTATGTGTTCTACTAGTAAATGGGTAAGGGGTTCCTCATAGCCATCTATAAAAATACTACTTTCGCTTAGGGCTATGCCTTCAGGCAAAATAAAGTTGTAAAAACACACCGTGTTCGAAGGCTCATCGGCTCCTTTAAAACTAGTATAGTTTACAGCAAGCGATAGTAACAACGGGTCTTCGTAGGCAACAAACGACGAAATTTGTTCGTGGTATACAGTTCCTAAAATAACATCCCTATCCAAAAGAAAGTGTTTCCGGTTCGTTCGTGCAAGAGAATCTACTAGTTGTTTCGCTGGAATAGTTTCGCTACCGGTAAAGCCTAATACAACACGATAAATTTCGCGCTTTAGGCGATCTTTGTGGCTAGGAAAGAGTAATTCAAAATCCTGAACAATGCTCCCATTTCCCTCCTCGGCTGGAGTAGTTGCTTGGTAATGAATTGTATCCCATTGTATAGGGTGGCTTTCGCTTTTGTTATTCCTTTTGGTGCAACTCAGCATTGAGCTTGCTAAAAGAATAATGAAAACAACAAGCGAATTTTGTGCGTTCATCTCTATATATTATCTACGCTATAAGCTTACTTCTTTTTGTTCCGACAAGTTTTTTTTTGAGTAACCAAACTTGGCCTATAAAGGGTTTTGTTCACATTGCTACCCTGCTGTATGCCTCATTCTATGTTTGAGACTTTACAGTTACAAAGATACTGCTTTTTAGAAACCTATATAGCCTTATTATTCCTCAGCTATAAATGCGTTTGTGCTTCTCTATTCTTTTTTATTGGGTTTATAATTTGAGGAGTATTTTAGTTTCAAAAAAAACTTCGTTTGATAAGGGCAATATCTCACCACTTATCAAACGAAATCATAATAGTCATAACTGTGGTCCCACTTGGGCTTGAACCAAGGACTCCCTGATTATGAGTCAGGTGCTCTAACCAACTGAGCTATAGGACCCCACAACTGAGCTGTTGCCAATTGCGTTTGCAAAGGTAATACTTTTTTGTCGAAAATACCAAATTCCCCCTTTATTTTCTATTCGGCAGATTCCATTTATCAGCGCAACGAGAGGGGGTGTTCCCAGTTTTTCGCTTATAGCTGGTAAATGTGTTTTTGTATTGTGCTTAAGGCTTTGTACCATGGGTAATTTTACTGTCCCACAAAATTCGAACTCTTCAGGTAAATTCAAACAAAAAACACGTCCGTTTATTATTTTACTTGTGAGTAGAAAAACAATACATATAACAAACCTTCATTATTCTCCCTTGTTGAGAGTACTGAGGAGTATTGTAAATATAGAGCCATGCACAACCAATTCTACCAATGAATCCTTCTGCGAAAGAAATAATAGCTCTCTTTCCAACATGCACTGTAAGTAATGGATACTGCGAAGGAACTTTCGTTATTTAATGAGATATATTTTAACGGAATGGTATATCGTATTAGATTTGTACTGAGCTATTTAGATAATGAAATTGAAGGCGGAAAGATGGTTAGTGTTAACTCCATTGCATGACTAATTTTTTTTGTCGATTGCGATAACGGAATATGTATCCATAACTCGCCCCCAAGCGAAAGATCGGCATAGTTAGATTTGAAAAAAGAGTATTTCCCGAACAAACCCAAATAGCCATTCCTCGGAAGGTTCTCCATATAGGGGCTTCCCCATAGATTTCGAGTATTTACGAATGGTCCGCCAAGAGGTGAAACAAAACGTTCTCCATGCCAAAACCGTGTTTCGATGGTGAGTTTATTCCAGCTAACCCCGAAAAGGGCATATTGGGCAAACCCGGGTTTCATATTCTCTTCAGTAGTGCGCATAGCACTCCCTAACAGGAAGAATTTGCCATATAGGAAATTGTTATCGCTCCTAAGCGAGCTATTGTGGGAAAATATGTATGAATAGTTAACACCTAGCCCTGTAGCTAAGTAGCTATGTACTTCGGCTTGTTGTTGCCAATTTGTTTCGCCTCCGCGATGCGTCGCTATTGCCTGTAGCGAAAGAGAAAGCATGTGTCGTTTTAACTTCCATGCATTGTATGTCGTATTTAAGCCCATTACAAAGGCTTCCTGGTGATTGTCGTTTTTGTAAATAAAGCTCTGCCAATCCACCCATGTATCGAGTACTAATTTGGGAGTATTCCATAGGAGTTGAACTCCCATTTCGGGGTAGGAACTATGGGAATACTCACGACTATATAGTGGGTCGATAATACCATGTTGTTCACTTCTCTTTACCTTTCCTATTCTCACTTCGGCATTTTTCGAAGGGTGAGCAACGAAGGCAAACAAAGGTATAATATGAGGTATTGGGGTTGTGTGTGCTGGGGGTTGCCAATACGGAAGTTCGGCATACCATGTTCCTTTGGGATACCTTTCAGCTCCTGAATAAAGGGTTAACGATGCTCCAAGTTCGAAATAAATTGGAAGATTTTGTTCTATGCGATAGCCAATTACTGTTTGGAATTGCCCGATTGGTAAAGTGTACCCTGTTCCATAAGGAGCTTTGTATTCGTTATTTCTAAAAAAGCCTTCGCCAACCATTGATAGATAAAAAACCATTGGAGGCAGTGTTTGTTTACTTCTCGTGCTGGATTGATCGTTTTGAGCAGATGTGTTTATGGCATTGCTTAAAATGGTTAATGCTGTAAAGAAATAGAGTAGTGCTTGCCTCATTTTGTACTTGATAAGTGACGAATGACTTTGATTTAATATTTTGTGAGCTTAGTATTAGCAAAACAACGCCCATCAAGGAGGTTGAAAGCTCCTAGGGGCGTTGTATAATTCTTAAAGTAAAGTAGCAACTTTACGCCAATACATTATTTACGAGGGTTTGTGAGTTGAATATCGTTGCTAGTACGTGCCCAAATATTGCACACAAATTTATTCTTGAAGAACGATAATGTGGCAACCCCCGTAATAGAGCCATTGCCTTCGGGAATGGTAGAGATGCCTAGTTTGTTGAACTTTTTAGAAGAAGAGGCAACACTAGGAAGGTTGAATTCGTTAGTTGCCTTTGACGAAGCATTTTCCTGAATAGGGAGGTAAGAGGTTTTATCACCAGCAAAGGCTCCACCTGCCGTAACGAACTGAACGCCTTTAACGGTAATTAAACGGTTTTCGAGTTCTCCCTTTATTTTGTCGGTCATAAGGTCGGCAAACGAAACCTCGATAGGTTCAATAGTGTGAGTTTTTTCCACCTTTTTTAGATCAGCATGCTTAGGTGCAATTTGTAAAGCCCCTTTATTGTAACGTTGCATTTTTGTTCCAGCTTGTAGGGTAACTTCTACGTTATCGCCCACTTGGAATTGTTTTTCAGTTACTCCTTTATCGGTAAGGAATAGCATAATTCCCGCTTTACTATCGCTAATAATAACCGATTTGTTGCTAACAGCATTGCCTGTAGGGTTGTTAATAATGACGCCTTTTAGGGTAGTTGTGGTTTCAATTTCGGTTTTACCTGCATTAAACATATCTACAATAGCTTTTATTCCGCCATCGAATTCTGTAGGTTTAATGGGGTCATCGCCACCGCCACTTTCGCCAAAGCGTTTTTCGTTAAAAGCGATATCTGTTTTTTGTGTGGGGCGAAGGTTGTAATAAGTTTTTCCTTTGCTAATATTTATTGTTACTACACCAGTGAAAGTTCCACTTCCTTCGGGAACGTTTTCGTTGCCCCAAACGCAGGTTTTCCATATTTCGAGCGAGGTTGTAGTGCCTTTACTATTTTCTACTATATGGCGTTTGCTACTATATGTTCCATCAAAGTATAGAACATTTTTGTAGTTCTTAAACTGCAACCCTTTAATGCGAACATACTGGTTTGCATGGCCTCCTGCTAGTACTTCTTCGAGGGTAATATCCTTGGGCTCTATTGGCATGTTATCGGTCAATGTAATGTTGCCACGTTCAACTTCAATTTGTACGGTACCATTATAGTTCGATAGTTTACATCCTTTAAGTTTAGCCGTTACTTGTGTTCCGAATGGAATAGGGTCTCCACTACCTTTCTTTAGGGTAAGAACAATAGCATTGCCTTCAGCGTCTTGTATGTGGTGATATGCTGCAAAAGGGAATTGTTTAGCCTCGAAATGCGTGGTAACAACAGCGCGTATCGCAATTTCTTCATCGATAGTTTTTCCATTTTGATCCAATCCCTTAGCCTTTTCTTGAATAACAGAAAGTGGCGTGTACTCGATTGTTTTGCCTTCTTGGCTCTTTTGTTGTACATTAAAGGTAAACTTTTTGCTTGACGCAGTAATGGTAAATTGTCCTTCGCGAGCTTCGCCTTCGTTAGCAAGCACGGTAACGGTGATAACGTGTTCGCCTTTATCGCCTTCGGTTGGAGTTATTGTAAACCAGCTTTCCCCACTGGTTGTTATTTTCCATTTGCGGTTAGTGTTAAGTGTAAGGTTTTGGCTTCCTTCATTTTGGTCGAAAATAAAGGTGTTGTCCTTTGGCTCAGGTGTAATTGTTGCTTCGGGAGTTTCGTACTTGTCGGGGTCGTCCTTGCAACCATTAATTGCAAGTAGCGAAGTTGCAATTAGAGCTAATGGAACGAGCTTTATAAGCCCATGTAGAAAGGTCTTTTTCATGATTATAAATAGAATGTTGAAGTTTTTATTGTACTAAAAGTCACTCAGAATCGAGGCTTGGTAAGCTTTACATCTGTTTCGTTATCGCTAATAACAAGTTGAGGCGTATCGCGAAAATAGGTAAGTAAAGCTTCAATAGAACCACTTCCCTCGGGAAGTTTTTTTCCAGCAAATAGTGCATAGCTACTTGTGCGAACAGTAATTGTGTTACCGTATTTATCGATTAGTGTTCGGTTGACAGCCGAAACTGAGGTTTTGTTTATAGGATCGGCATAAGTTTGTCCGATTTCAGAATCGATAAACTGTACATCGCTTATGCAAATAAGAGTGTTGGCGAATTTCTTGCTTATTTGCTTAAGCGTTAAAACCTGAGGAGCTATACCTTTATGTTCTCCAGCAATCATAACCCTGGGAACCATAAGGTCAGGAACAAAACTAGTTTCGTACTTTGCGTCATCGCTTGGAAAACCCAAATTAATAACATCGCCGTATTTACCCAATGCGAGGTTTTGGCAACGAACGGCTATTTCGGTTCCTTTAGGATATATTAAACTAAGGTTTGGCATTCCCATTTTGAGCTCAATGCCACCAGTTTCGTCCTGAATATCAATTGTTCGGTAAAAGTTCCCTTTTAAGTCGCTAGTAGATACAGTTCCACGAATTATAATATCCTTAGCTATGGTTGTTCTCGCTGACCCATTTTTATATAGTGCCTTAAGTTGGGAAATTGTATGGGTTGCATTTGGTAACGGTTCCTTGTTCGGCTTAGGAGTAGGCTCGAACTTGTTGTAGTGGCACGACAAAACGAGCAATACAACCATGAGTGTTACAAAAAGCGTGGTACACTTATTTTGTTTCATACAAAGATGAGATTACAATTTTACAGTAAAAAAGTTTTAGAATACGTAGGCAACATTAAGAAAATAGTTTGTACCTAGCATATAGTAGTACTTAGCATCGAAGGGACGCATCATTTTTCCATCTGACGTTTGTCGGATTCGAGATTGCTCGAAACCACCTGATTTTACACCTTTATTATTAAGAATATTGGTAATGGTAAGGTTTAAGCGGAGGTACTTACCGCTCTTTATTCGGTAGGAATACCCAATGTTTGCATCAATAGTGCATGCCGCAGGGAATTTTTCCTGCTGTGTGAACTTTTCGTCGAGTTGGTCGCGCGCTATATCGGTACGTAATTTGGGGTTTAAGTCGATATAATTTCGGCTAAAATAATTGAAATCCACCCCTAAATACATATAAAAAGGCGTTTGGTAGTTGAACGAAATGTTTGCTGCTGTTTGAGGAGTACCAGCAACGTGGAAGCCGTTCCAGTAAACTTTTTCGTCCTCAAGAATCGAACGGTCATTATCAACAGTTTGTATATAGTTAGGGTTGTTGGCGTAGGTATAGTTTGCGTATGTAAATACGGCTGTAGCCGTTAAGGCTGTCGTAAGTTTTGCTTCGAATCCTACTTCAACCCCCATATGTTGACGTGCAATGTTGCTTAACACGATGTTCGAAAAAGCACGGTGGGCATCGTCGTAAAAGCTTCTTTTGCGTGTGCCATCCATAAACTTTGAATAGAAAAAACTTATACGCCCTTTAAGTTGAGGATGACGAAGTACGTAACTTATATCAGTGGATACTATTTTTTCGCTTGTGGGGTTATCTATGTAGTAGTTATTGGTTCGAGGCGAAATAAATATATCGTTAAAGAAAGGAGCTTGGGTTATGTAACTAGCATTTGCAACAACAAAATGATGACCCGAAAATTTTGCGGTAATACCCATTTTAGCCCCGTAATCGAAAAAGTTGAGTATATCGCTTTTTCCGTACGAGTTTTCGGGGAATAAGCCTCGTTTTTGCTGACCAATACGGTACGTGTTTGTCCACATCCCTTCTAGTGCAACGTACCCATCAATGTAACGTGTGTTAAAAGCGTAGTTGGTCCATAGCTGTGCTTTTTGCGTTTGGGCATGATAGTTATGGCTATAAATATCTCCTTTGTGAACAATTCTATCGGGGTTGTTGAGGTCGAGTTGTGCTTTGCTCGGCTCTTCGGGAAAGTCGCGTTCCGAAAATTTGTCGATATCGTACCAATAATCACCACCAAGGAGGTCGCTAATAACGTTAAAGTTCTTGGTGAGGTTGTAGCGATAGTTTACACCGATGTCGAGTTTCATATTATCGTTAATATGAAGGTTTGCTACTGATGAAGCATTAAATTGGCGTTGATCTTCTCGGCGATCTTCAACAACATATTCGCTTCGGTTGCCAGAGGCTAAAAGTTTCCCATCATTTGAATATATAGTTTGGAAGTTGTTACGGTTTATTTCATACAACCTTTCCCAGTTTATGTAGCGAACCTCTCGTTTACTTGACCAAAGGTCGGTGTAATAGTCTTCGAGGAAGGGGTTTGGTTGCTCGGTCATATAACTATAATAACTTGGCAGGTAACGGTAGTAATCGGGACGAGGATCGGGGGCATTGTGCCAATTTAGAGCCGAGTAGCCACTAAACCCGGTACGGTAACCTGCCGAAGTGGTAAGTGTTAGGTTACTGGTTTTCAGCTCATGTTGTAACTGAAATATAGGTTCGTGGTTCTTCCGAACACGAGCATTGCGCCATTTTCCGTTTTGAATTCCAACGTTAGGGTTATAAAAGTTACTCCCTGCAAGGTTATAGGCTTCCTGTGTTGAGGCCGAGGCAACGCCACGTTCGGTTGGTGCACCAATAATGTATAGCATAAGTGAGTTGTTGCTGCCTATGCGTTTTTCGAGTCCTATAAAATAGCCGTAGGCATCGTAGAATTGACCTAAGGCATAACCATGTTGCCCCCAACGTTTACTGCCCGAAACGCTCAAAGCCCAACCGTTGTTAGTC
>JASBZJ010000001.1 GCA_029983495.1 Porphyromonas sp. | reverse complement strand
TGGGTTCTTCACTAGGAATAGGTTTGGCAATCTGTGGCTTTACTTTTTGTTTTTGTGTTTCGGGTAAGGTGGCGGTGTAAGCCTTTCCGTTTACTTCTAGTTTTACTTGTTGCCCTTCAATATCGAGTATCGAAACTTCGTACTGAGTGCCATCTATGGTATATTTGAATTCTTTCTTCATAATTACGTGTTCACAATGTGGCTTCTCTGTTTTAGAAATTACGTTTGGGGAGTTCGCGCATTATGTTCGATTTTAGTCCCCACGCCGAGGAAACCGTAGAACGTTTTATTGTTAGTTTCATGTTTTCGTTGTCGTGAGCATTACCCTCGGCTAATTCGTATAGGGCTAGGGCAATTGCCACAAAAATGCCGTCTTCGGGTGAATTATTTTTCTTCATACTAAGGGTTGTATTGCTACAATAAAAGGTTATAACGGTAGGTTATCGTGCTTTTTAGCTGGTAAGTTCTGTCGCTTGGTACGGAGCTGTTCTAAAGCACGAATAATGCGGAACCTAGTATTCCGAGGTTCAATAACATCGTCGAGATAACCGTACGAAGCTGCATTATAAGGGTTCGCAAAGGCGTTTCGGTATTCCAGCTCTTTTTCAAAGGCCGCCTTTGCAGGATCCTCGGCTTGAGCTACTTCTTTAGCAAAAACAACTTCAACGGCACCACTTGGTCCCATTACAGCAATTTCAGCGGAAGGCCAAGCGTAGTTGAGGTCGCTACGTAAGTGTTTCGAACCCATAACAATGTAGGCACCGCCATAAGCTTTGCGTAAGGTAACAGTAACTTTTGGAACTGTAGCCTCGCCGTAGGCATATAATAGCTTTGCACCATGGTTAATAACAGCGTTGTATTCCTGTCCTGTACCTGGTAGAAAACCTGGAACATCAACTAGTGTAACAATGGGAATATTAAAAGCATCACAGAAACGAACAAACCTAGCAGCCTTGCGCGAAGCATTACTATCCAAGCTACCAGCAAGGTATTTAGGTTGGTTGGCTATAATACCAGCCGACATGCCGTTAAACCGAGCAAAACCCACAATAATGTTTTTTGCATATGAGGCGTGAACTTCTAAAAACTCACCATTATCCACTATTGCACCAATAACCTCATACATGTCGTATGGTTGGTTGGGCGATGCTGGAACAATTTCGTTTAGAAAGTCCTCTTTACGGTCAGCAGGGTCGTTGCACTCAACAAGTGGAGCTTCTTCCATGTTGTTAGAGGGAAGGAAACTTAATAGTTGGCGAATAAGTGTTATACCGTCTTCCTCGCTATCAACAGCAAAATGGCTTACCCCACTTTTTGTACTGTGTACATCAGCACCTCCAAGTTGCTCCTGTGTAACATCTTCTCCAGTAACCGATTTTACAACTTTTGGTCCTGTAAGGAACATGTAACTTGAGCCACGAACCATTATATTAAAGTCGGTGAGTGCTGGTGAATATACAGCACCTCCCGCACATGGACCGAAAATCCCCGTAATTTGAGGAATAACCCCAGATGCCAGTATGTTGCGTTCGAAAATTTCGCCATAACCATAAAGCGCATTAACACCTTCTTGGATGCGGGCTCCACCCGAGTCGTTTAACCCTATAAGTGGTGCACCCACTTTTAGTGCCAGATCCTGAACTTTGCAAATTTTTCGGGCTTGCATTTCACCCAATGCACCGCCTAAAACGGTAAAATCTTGAGCATAGATGTATACGAGTCGTCCGTCAATTGTGGCGGAACCAGTTACAACGCCATCGCCCAAAATCTTTTTTTTATCAAGTCCGAAGTTTGTACTTCTTAGGGAAACAAACATATCTATTTCCTCAAAGCTACCTTCGTCTACGAGCATTTCAATGCGTTCCCGAGCGGTGTATTTTCCCTTTTCGTGTTGCTTTTCAATACGTTGTTCGCCACCGCCAAGCCTTGCTTGTTCACGCTTCGCTATTAGCTCTTTTATTTTTTCTGTTTGGCTCATATTTGTTCTACTGCCTGTTTGTTTCAAATTATTATTAGTGTATCTGTCTTTGGGTTATAGGTATATTTTATCGGGTGATACAGTAGGGTATTACATTTCCGCTATGCTACAATATACACCCTTCGGGCTTTATTTTATTTTGCTAACGAAGAAATACATTCCCCAAAGGTATCGATAAAGAAAACCGCTACTTATACTGTACTAAACCTTTTTATAACCTTCGTTACATGTCGTTACGGTGGTCACAAAACTCTAATAGAATACCGTGTGTGCTTTTAGGGTGAAGAAAGCCAATATTTAGGTTTTCGGCACCAAGCCTCGAGTGGATATCAATAAGTTTTACGCCTTTTTCTTCGGCTTCTTTAAGGCTTTCATCAGCGTTGTTTGTGCATAAGGCCAAGTGATGAATACCTTCGCCACGCTTATCGATGAATTTTGCAATTGGGCTATCGGGGCTTGTGGGTTCCAATAACTCTAACTTAGCCTCACCAATTTTAAAGAATGCGGTTTTTACCTTTTGGTCGGCTACTTCTTCAATGGCATAGCATGTAAGTCCTAAAACGTTTTCGTAAAAGGGGCGAGCTTCTTCAATGCTTTTTACGGCTATTCCTATATGTTCAATATGCGAAAGGTTCATATTTTTGTTCTACATTAAGGTTGATCTACTATTTAGCTATTATTAAGTTGTAAATTAACCCAATGACATTATTCAATGTCAATGGGGATAGCATCAATAGTTTCCTTTATAATTTCGCCAACCGTGGGATGAGGAAATATTGTGTGAGCCAATTTTGAGGCTGGTATTTGTTTATCGATGGCAATAGTTGCGGCAATGATAATTTCGCTTGAGCTATTACCAAGCATGTGTACACCAAGTATCTGGTCGTTTTCGCCTACCAAAACTTTGCATAGTCCATTTTCTTGCTCATTCTCTACAACAAACCTCCCCGCATACGTCATATTAAGGGTTCGTTTTGTGTAGTTTATTCTTTCCTTTTGTAATTGTTCTTCGGTATAACCTACACCCGCAACTTCGGGGTTACTATAAACAACACTTGGTATTGCCCGATAGCATATTTCGGTTTCGTTGCCTAATAGGTTTTCTATAGCTACTTCGGCCTCGCGGATGGCTGTATGGGCAAGTTGTGAAAACCCAGTAATATCCCCAATGGCATAAACACCATTTTGCGAAGTCCGCATATGGTTATCTACTTTAATACCACGCCCTTGTGTTTCGAGGTTTAGTGCCTCAAAACCTTTTATCACGGGTCTACGACCAGTAGAAAGTAATACTTGTGTTGCTTCAACTAAGAGGTTTTCCCCATCTTTTTCTACAGTTACCCCCTTAGGCGAAACCTCGATAACTTTAGCTCCAAGGTAAAAATCCACCCCTTGTTTTGTGTAGTACTCGCGTAACATCGCTGATACTTCCCCATCAAGTCCACCAAGTATTTCGGGTAACATTTCTATAACACTCACCTTAACCCCAATTTGGGCAAAGTACGAGGCAAATTCCATTCCAATTACCCCGCCTCCTATAATTGCAAGCTTTTCGGGTAGTTCCTTAGCATCTAAGGCTTCGCGACTTGTCCAGTAATTAATACTATCAAGCCCTTTAATGGGGGGAAGTGCAACTTCGCCTCCCATAGCAAGCAGTAACTTTTCTGTTTGGTAGGTTTCGTTACCTACTTTAACCGTGTATATATTGCCCTCAACCGAAGCTATTTCGGCTTCACCCATAACAATTTCGGCTCCGCTGGAAGTAACCTTAGTTTTAACACCAGCCACTAGTTTACGAACAATTTTATTTTTACGAGCAACCACCTTATCTTGTTTAAATTCCTGTGCTTCGGCTGTAATACCATACTTATTGGCAACCTGAATGTAATGCCAAATTTTTGCCGACTGAAGGAAAGTTTTAGCGGGTATACACCCTTCGTTAAGGCATGTACCACCTAAGGCTCGTTTTTCAATAAGGAGAACATTTTCCATTCCTCCTTGCGCAGCTTTTTGTGCCGCTGTGTAACCAGCTGGTCCACCACCAATAATTATAAGGCTATACATATGTGTGCAATTTATTTTTTCCCTTGATTAGCTACGGCTTCCTGTAGTTTTCGAATTTCCTCGGGGTCGCCAAGAAAGTTATCCGATACGAGGTTCATATTATCATCGAATTCGAATACATAAGGAACGCCTGTAGGTAGATTTAATTGGGTTATATCTTCATCGGAAATATTCTTTAAAACTTTTACTATTCCTCGAAGGCTGTTACCATGTGCCGCCACAATAATTTCGCCATGCTCTTTTACCGCAGGTAAAATTTCCTGAGTAAAGTAGGGTAGTATACGTTCAACGGTTTCTTTCAGCGATTCGGTAAGGGGTAATTGCTCTTCGGGAACACCAACATAGCGACTATCCATAAAGGGGCTTCGTTCATCACTTTTATCGAGTGGTGCAGGGGGTACATCATAACTCCGTCGCCAAATATGTACTTGCTCGTTACCATATTTTTCGGCAGTTTCAGCTTTGTTTAGCCCTGTAAGCATTCCGTAGTGCTTTTCGTTTAAGCGCCATGTTTTTTGAACCGGAATCCAATCCAAGTCCATTTCATCAAGAATAATATTGAGTGTTTTAATAGCACGCTTTAGGTACGAAGTAAAGGCTACAGTAAACTTAAACCCTTCTTCTTTTAGTAATTTACCCGCTTTATGAGCTTCTTTTATGCCTTTCTCAGAAAGGTCTACATCAGTCCAACCTGTAAAACGGTTTTCTTTATTCCAAACACTTTCGCCGTGGCGAACAAGAACAAGTTTTTTCATAGCTTAAATAGTGAGCATTATATAGTTCAACTTCCACAAAGGTAATGATTTCCCATGCGAAAAGCCTTTTGTTCGGGGGAAATTGGTTAAAAAAACATTCATCAATTAAGGCTGTTGCATAATACTTTATTAACGGTGTTACTATTGCCCTTCGAACTTTTTTTACAATACAATACGCTTGTTTAATTCTCAGGTTCAATGCGTTATCATAAAAGTAATGGGCAAATTAGATTACCGTTTTGTATCATGAATCTTTTAATCAAAGGTCTCCAAATTAGTTCTTAGTTATCGAGTAAAACTTTACGAAGTTCAGGCGATACATATAGTGTGTTTGTTTTATCAACATAAACCGATGCCAAAGGTAACTTTACAGTTTTGATTCGATTTTTCCCTTTGTATATGTGCACCAGGTTTGTAAAGCTTTCGAGTGTTGCTTTTAGCCCCTTCTTTGTTTCTACGTTAAGTGTGGCAAATCCTTTGTTGGTAGTTGTCAGCGAGTATTTAATACCCTCTAAAATTTTAGGCAGAGGGGCAAAATAATTATCGATATAGCTTATTGGTTTTTGCTCAATGCCTAACAGTTTCGACATATAGTCGGTAAGTTGGTAGTTATAGTTTACGCCAACAAGTTTACCAATATTTTCGGGGGTGTAAATAGCTAGGAATACATCTTCGCCTGTGTGACCATGCGTAGTAAAACCAACAGGTAAGTGCTGATAATAAATTTCGCAGATTAATTGTGCGAGGTTTGTATTATACAGACTCGCTTTTACTAAATTCTTATCCCGTTCGTTTGCCGACAATGGACTGTTTTTATACCCGTCGCAATGGTAAAGAGCAGTAAGTTCCTCCTGCGAAAGAGTAAAACCGCAATAGGTTTCAAACAGTTTTTGAACTTCTGCTGAAGGGTTGTTGTTCAGCAGTTCGGCCATACCATCGGCACTTCGCTGTATTCTGTGCCAATCGGCAAATAATTCGGTAATCGAGGCTTGGTCGTACTTTGCGGGAAAGTTTTTTCGCCCAATCGAAAAACCGCTATTTCCGTGGTCGCTAGTAACAATAACTACGGTGTTCCCATCCTTTTTAGCAAAATCAACGGCAGCACCAATTGCTTTATCGAAGGCGATAAATTCGCTTATTAGAGCCACAGGGTCGTTTGCGTGTGCTGCCCAATCGACTTTGCTCCCTTCAACCATAAGAAAAAATCCATTTTCGCTTCCCCTGCCTTTCGAAAGCATTTCTATGGCTTTTGTGGTCATTTCTTCGAGTGAAGGGTAGAGGGTGGTATCGCGATCAATATCGTATGGTATCGAACGATTGGCGTATAGTTGCCAAGTCCGTGGATTGGTGTTGTTACGAGCTTCTGGTAGTTGGTTTAGGAATACGCTATAACCTTCAGATTCGAGGTGTGATTTTAGTTCGGGTGTAAGTAATCCAGCACCTCCCCCCATTACAACGTCTAAATTATTGTGTACCATTTGGGGAATAATCCAATCGTAGCGTTTACGTGAATAACTATGAGCCGAGCAGTCGGCTGGTGTTGCATGGCAAAATTCGCACGTAACAACAAGCCCAACTTTGCGATTATGCTGTAAACGTGTAAGTTCTAATACCGTTGGCATAGGACGATAAGCCATAGTTGAATCAAGTGGAAAAAGATTCGCATCGGTTTGCGAATATGGATATGTTGCAATAAACCCTGTAATAGAAGGAATACCCGTTACGTAACACGAAGTAGTAGGGGCGGAATCGCCGATAGGTGCATTCGAAGAATGGGTAATAAGGGTTCCTGATAAATAAGGATCGAGATTTAGATGTCTAAAGGACTTATCGATGTAACGTTGCATCCACCGTGATGCCGACAGAACTGGCAGTGATGTTCCATCGCTTATCATCAGTATTACATTCTTTACAGGCTTTATTGGTTTTCCGTTCGTGGTTTGTGCCCATACTGTTACAGTTGTACCACTTATTAGAAGTGCAAGTAATGCCTTTAATACAGAGTTTTTAATTCGGTTCATATCTTAAATGAGCATTGTTGTTATATTTTGTTCCTTTTGCAAAGGAACACATTTGTAGTAAATATATTGTAACCTACAAGAAAAGTATTTGGTAGTTGGGGGTCTTGAAAGGTGTTGTGGAAAGTAAGCTAGTTTTTTACCCATGCGTAAAATTGAACCCATTCAAGACCTTTGCACAGTAAGAGTAGCTGTTTTTATTATTATCTAATTTGGTAATACGTATTTATTTGAGGGCAATTGTAGGGGCGAACCTGCATGTCCGCTCACCCGTCATCGTATCATAATTTATTACCGATGGGAGTAGTTCGAGGGGTTACAACTGTAACATCATTATTTTGTTCAGCACATGCGTTAATTTCTTCAGGTTCATTTTTATTTTTCTCCTGATGAAAAGATCAAAACTTCGGAGCATTTGTTTGAGTTTACTTGATCTTTTCCCATTTTGTTGTTGATTAAAATGGAAAATCATCAAGTAAACTCAATTACAAGCTCTGTTCGTTGTTTAGGGTTTTGCTCGCCCGAAAAAATCCCCCGGAGCTTCTTTATTTTAAGGCTCAGGGGGGAAGATAGTGGGCATATACTTTCTACAAATTCACTCTACTATAGCCCCTAATTAGAGGGGCTAAATTCATACTCCTTGTTTTTTTAGGTATCTATTCGGAACTTTTTGTTGAGTTTATTGCTTCATTTTATGTTTTACTAGATAGTAAAAAATAAAGGTTACAAACTATTTTTGAGTTGCTCTAATGTAGATTTTCTATCTTAACGAGCAAGTGTAACTTAGTTCGTTGCTGATTATTATCTTTAATTAGTGGGGGCTTTTTTCATATCTTTGCAGTGTGTATGAAGTTTTTCCGAATGCGGAAAACTGTATTTTGCGGTGTAGTTTATTTGTGTTTGGGGGTACTGCTCATACCCTTAGAACCAATGGAACTACTATGGCGGAAGGACTTCGTTACAAAGGCAGAATGTGTGGGGTATACCAAGGTGAGTGCCTATGGATTCCCGCAATTAAAACAAGTTTTTTATGGCTAAAGAAAAACGTTTCTTTTCAGACTTTCCACCAACGACTAGGAAAGAATGGATTGAAAAGATTACATCCGACCTAAAAGGTACTCCTTTTGATAAAAAATTAATTTGGAAAAGCCCTGAAGGATTTGAGGTTTTCCCTTTTTATCGCAGAGAGGATATTGATAGTTTTAGTATTACTAAGGTGCCCCCCGCAACCTTTCCATATGTTCGTTCAACCAAGTTAAACAACAGTTGGCATGTATGCGAACGAGTTAGTGAAACTTCTCCTAAAAAGGCTAACGAACGAGCTTTATATATACTTAATCGAGGCGTAACTTCGCTCCAGTTTGTAATGCATGACGATTGGGTAAATATTGAAACCCTCGAAGTATTACTAAATGGGATTGCTATTGATGCAATTGAATTGAATTTTGCATGTTGTATTAGTCGCGCTGTAAGTATGGCTAATGCTTTAAGCGGTTATTGCAACAAACATAACATACCATCTGACAAAATCGAGGGAAGTATAGATTATGTTCCTTTTAAGCGTGAGCTTGTTCGAGGTAAAAAAACTCCGAATTGGTTGACCGAAGCATTACAAGTGTTGAAAGTAGCAAGTTGCTTGCCCCATATACGTGTGCTTATGGTTAATGCTTACTTTTTGTCGAATGCAGGAGCCTATATTACCGAGGAATTAGGTATTGCCCTTGCATGGGGTGTTGAACTCTTAGACACCCTTGGCGAAAATGGTTTTTCGATTGAAGAGGTAGCAAACAAAATAAAGTTCAACTTTGGTGTGGGTTCCAACTATTTTATGGAAATCGCCAAATTTCGTGCAGCGCGGTGGCTATGGGCCGAAATTATAGCTTCGCATGGTGAGCAGTATAAAGGCGATGTTGCTAAAATTCATCAGCATGCTATTACCTCATCGTGGAATATGACGGTTTACGATGCATACGTAAATTTGTTACGCACACAAACCGAAGCTATGAGCGCAGCACTTGGTGGCGTTGATTCGCTTATGATTCTCCCTTACGATACCCCATTTTCTGCAACACCAACCGACTTTTCCCTCCGAATTGCGCGTAATCAACAGTTACTTTTATTGGAAGAAAGCCATTTTGATAAAGTTGTTGACCCTGCTGCAGGTTCGTATTACATCGAAACCCTAACGCAAAAAATTGCCGAAAAAGCATGGTCGATATTCCTTGATATTCAACACCGAGGTGGTTTTGCTAAACTTGTTCAGCAGGGCGAAATACAACAGATGGTAAATGCCTCAAATAATAAAAGGCACGAGGCTGTAGCAAAGCGAAGAGAATCATTACTGGGAACAAATGAGTTTCCAAACTTTACCGAAAGGGCGATCGATAGGGTTAAGGCAAACCCCCAAACAGCTCACCATTGCTCTATTGATCACAGCAAGGAAGAGGATGTGCTAGCCCTGGATTTTAGGCGTGCTGCAAGTGACTTTGAAAACTTACGCTTGGCAACCGATTTTGCATCGCATCAGCCTGTAGTGTTTATGCTTACCATAGGTAACTTAGCTATGCGATTGGCTCGTAGTCAGTTTGCAAGTAATTTTTTTGGTTGTGCAGGCTATAAACTAATTGATAATTTAGGATTCGACTCTGTGGAGCAGGGCGTAGTGGAAGCTTTTGATAAAAAGGCTGATATTATTGTGCTTTGCTCGAGCGATGACGAATATGAGCAGTATGCACCCGAAGCTTTTAAATTGGTTGGGGAACGTTGCAATTTAGTTATTGCAGGTAATCCTGCATGTAGGGAACAACTCGAAACTTTAGGAATCAAGCATTTTATCCATGTAAAGAGTAACGTACTCGAAACATTGCAACACTTTAACGAACTACTTGTTGAAGGTAAAAATGTTAGCGAGTCAAAGAAAGGAGTTGAGCAATGAGACCCGATTATGATAAAATTGAACTCCAGAGGGTTGATTTTAGCAGTGTAAAGAGTGAACAAACCACTGAAGAAATTGCCATTCTGAAAAACGAAATTTGGAATACCCCTGAGCAAATACCCGTTAAACCTGTTTATTTGCCCGAAGATATAAATGATTTGGAACACCTTGATTATGTTTCGGGTCTTCCGCCTTATTTACGTGGTCCTTATAGTGCAATGTATCCTTTAAGACCATGGACTATTCGCCAATATGCAGGGTTTTCAACCGCTGAGGAGTCGAATGCATTTTATCGTAGAAACCTCGCTTCGGGGCAAAAGGGGCTTTCGGTAGCTTTCGATTTACCTACACACCGAGGTTATGATGCCGATCACCCCCGTGTTGTTGGAGATGTTGGTAAAGCTGGCGTTTCGATTTGCTCGCTTGAGGATATGAAAGTGCTATTCGATGGAATTCCATTGAATAAAATGTCGGTGTCGATGACGATGAATGGTGCTGTATTGCCTATTTTAGCCTTTTATATTAATGCAGGGCTTGAGCAAGGTGCCGAACTGGAGGTTATGGCAGGAACCATACAAAACGATATTCTTAAGGAGTTTATGGTTCGTAATACATACATCTATCCTCCCGAGTTTTCAATGCGAATTATTGCCGATATTTTCGAATTCACATCGCAACATATGCCTAAGTTTAATAGCATATCTATTTCGGGGTACCATATGCAGGAAGCTGGTGCTACTGCGGATATCGAAATGGCCTATACTTTATGTGATGGTATTGAATACTTAAGAGCTGGTATTAATGCAGGTATTCCTGTAGATAGTTTTGCACCTCGCCTTTCATTTTTTTGGGCAATGGGTGTAAACCATTTTATGGAAATTGCAAAGATGAGAGCTGCACGTATGTTGTGGGCGAAAATTGTAAAAAGTTTTGGTGCACAAAATCCTAAGTCGCTTGCTTTACGTACACACTCGCAAACTTCGGGTTGGACACTAACCGAACAGGATCCCTTTAACAATGTAGGGCGAACTTGTATCGAAGCCATGAGTGCTGTATTAGGGCATACACAATCGTTGCATACCAATGCTTTAGACGAAGCTATTGCATTACCTACCGATTTTTCAGCTCGTATTGCTCGTAACACACAAATATATATTCAACAGGAAACCCTTGTTACTAAGCAAATTGACCCATGGGGAGGCTCGTATTACGTTGAAAACCTAACGGATATGCTGGTAAAACGAGGTTGGGAGCATATTCAGGAAATTGAGGCTATGGGTGGCATGGCAAAAGCTATCGAAAGCGGATTACCCAAAATGCGTATCGAAGAAGCTGCAGCTCGTACTCAAGCACGAATCGATTCACACCAACAAGTTATTATTGGTGTAAATAAATATCGCCTTGAAAAGGAAGCTCCCATCGATATTTTAGAAATCGATAATACAGCAGTTCGTGAGCAGCAAGTTGCGCGCTTAGAAGAATTGCGTAAAAATCGAAATGAGGAAGACGTTAAAAAGGCGTTGAATGCTATTACCGAGTGTGCTCGAACAGGCGAAGGTACCCTGTTAGATTTAGCAATTAAAGCAGCTAAAGTACGTGCTTCGCTTGGTGAAATATCTGATGCTTGCGAAGAGGTTGCAGGGCGTTATAAAGCTGTAATCCGTACTATTTCGGGCGTTTATTCAAAGGAAACAGGCGTGGATAAAGAATTTCAGTACGCAACACAACTAACCAAGTTGTTTGCCGAGCGTGAGGGAAGGCAACCCCGAATAATGATTGCAAAAATGGGACAAGATGGACATGACCGCGGTGCTAAAGTTGTGGCTACTGGCTATGCTGATGTTGGCTTCGACGTTGATATGGGACCGCTGTTCCAAACCCCTGAAGAGGCTGCACGACAAGCTGTAGAAAATGATGTAAATGTTATGGGGGTAAGCTCGCTTGCTGCAGGTCACAAAACACTTATTCCTCAGGTAATAAGTGAGTTGGAGAGGCTTGGTCGACCCGATATTATGGTTACTGCTGGTGGTGTAATCCCTGCTCAGGATTACGATTTTCTTTACAAGGCGGGGGTTGCTGCAATATTTGGTCCAGGTACACCCGTAGCATACTCTGCTGCTAAGTGTGTTGAACTTTTGCTTGATTTATCGCCTGAAGAAATAACTCAACTAAAGCAACAAATTGACGCCTAACCCTTGTGGAAGTGCTTCTAGACGCTCTTCCCCAACCTTGTAGGTAGGTGGGTATCCCATAGAACCTCTCCCCGATAATACTAGGGAAGAGGTTCTTACAATATAGGAGGTAGACGATGGGCTAATTTGTAAGATGCTTTTTGCAAAATAGCTGATTTTGTTGTACTTTCGCATAATATTTCAGGGCTGTTTGGTCCTTCTAATTTCCCATGCTAAAGCTATCTATTTGGGAGTTAATAAGTTGATCTGTAATACAAACTAGGAGTATGGAGTACAAGTTTAAGGAGATTGAAGAAAAAGCTAGGGCGTTGTGGCAGGAAAATGATATCTACAATATTAAAGAGGATGCTTCGAAACCCTCGTTTTATGTATTAGATATGTTTCCTTACCCCTCGGGGGCTGGGCTACATGTTGGGCATCCATTAGGATACATTGCTACCGATATTGTTTCGCGCTATAAACGCCTACGAGGTTACTGTGTACTTCACCCTATGGGGTTCGATGCATTTGGTTTACCAGCCGAGCAGTATGCTATACAAACGGGGCAGAATCCTAAAATAACTACGGAAGAAAATATTAAACGATACACCAAACAGCTTAATAATATTGGGTTTTGTTACGATTGGTCTAGAACATTCCGAACCTCCGACCCCAGTTATTATAGGTGGACGCAGTGGGTTTTTATTAAACTATTCCATAGTTATTACGATTTAACCCTCGAAAAAGCTCAGCCAATCGCTAACCTTGTGAGCTTCTTCGAACAGAATGGCACAAGGGGTATTTCTGCTTATTGTGGTAAAGAACATAGTTTTACTGCTGAGGTTTGGAATACGATGAGCGAAACCGAACAACAACAAGTGCTAATGGATTATAGATTAGCATATTTAGGCGAAACAATGGTAAACTGGTGTGCCGAACTTGGTACAGTATTGGCTAACGACGAAGTAAGCGAAGGTTTATCGGTGCGTGGAGGTTACCCTGTTGTTCAACGCCTTATGAAGCAGTGGTGTTTAAGAATTACAGCTTACGCCGAAAGATTGCTTGGGGCACTAGATTCGCTTGACTGGAGCAATTCTTTGAAGGAAATGCAACGAAATTGGATTGGTAAAAGCGAAGGTGCCGAAATCGATTTTGTATTAAAGAATAGTAGCGAAAAATTTACGGTGTATACTACTAGACCTGATACGGTTTTTGGAGTATCGTTTATGGTTATTGCTCCCGAAAGCGATTTGGCTCAACGGCTAACTAATCCTAATAATGCTAAGGAAGTTAATGCCTATATACAACAGGCTAAAAAGAAAACCGAACGTGAACGCATTGCCGACCGTAAAGTTAGTGGTGTTTTTACAGGTAGTTATGCCGTTCACCCTTTTACGGGGCAAGATGTACCTATTTGGATTAGCGAATATGTACTAGCAGGTTATGGAACTGGGGCTATAATGGCCGTTCCTGCTCATGATGAACGAGACTTTGCGTTTGCTCGCTTTTTCGGATTACCCATTAAACAAGTAGTTGTTCCCACGGGAGAAAAAGCCGAGGATCCTTCAATATGGCAAACGGCTAAGAGTAGTGTTTGTGGTACTGTAATAAACTCCGATTTTATTACTGGTCTTGATGTTGCGGAGGCAAAAAAAACGATTATTAATAAGTTAGTCGAACGAGGTATTGGAAAGCGAAAAGTTAATTATCGCCTTCGCGACGCTATCTTTAGTCGTCAACGCTATTGGGGCGAACCATTCCCCGTTTATTATAAGAATGGTATGCCATATACTTTAGCGGAAGAACAATTACCATTGGAATTACCCGAGGTTGATAAGTATTTACCTACCGAAACAGGTGAACCACCGCTTGCTAGAGCCAAAAACTGGGAAACAAAGGAGGGGTACCCCCTTGAATTAAATACAATGCCTGGTTTTGCAGGTTCGTGTGCTTACTATCTCAGGTATATGGATCCTCACAATAACGATGCCTTGGTTGATAAGCAAATAAATGAGTACTGGAAGCAGGTTGATTTATATGTTGGAGGAACCGAGCATGCTACTGGTCACTTAATGTATAGTCGCTTTTGGAATAAGTTTCTTTTCGACCTTGGGTTAATTTGTTGCGATGAGCCCTTTAAGCGTTTGGTGAATCAGGGGATGATACTTGGCAAGAGCCAATTTGTACATCGTCAAAAAGGCACAAATATTTTTGTTACCGCAGGCAAGCTTTCGGAGTACGATACTATGCCCATTCACGTTGATATTCATCTTGTTGATGATGATAAATTAAATATCGATGCCTTTAAACAGTGGCGAGAGGAGTACGCTAATGCTGAATTTATACTTGAAGACGATGGTACCTTTGCTTGTACAAACGCTGTGGAAAAGATGAGTAAATCATTCTTTAACGTGGTTAACCCTGATGAAATTGTCGAAAACTATGGGGCTGATACTTTGCGAATGTACGAGATGTTCCTCGGCCCATTGGAGCAAAGTAAACCATGGGACACAAAAGGGATTGATGGTGTGCATCGTTTCTTAAAACGATTTGTTGGTTTATTCTATAATAATGATGAATTTGATGTTTCGGACGAACAGCCCACAAAGGAAGAACTAAAAGTATTACACAAGCTTATTTCAAAAGTTCAGGACGATATCGAGCAATTTTCATTCAATACATCGGTTTCTGCTTTTATGATAGCCTTGGGCGAACTACAGCAGTTGCAATGTAATAAGCGTACTATTTTAGAGCCTTTTACTATACTTCTTTCTCCTTTCGCTCCTCATCTTGCCGAGCATTTGTATCAGCTCTTGAATAACTCGAGATGCGAAAGTATTGTTCTTGCCAAATGGCCCGAGTTTGATGCCAAATACCTAGTTGAGGATACTGTTAAGTACCCCATAAGCTTTAATGGTAAAGTTCGCTTTACACTTGAGCTTTCTTCTAATTTAGATAAAAAAGCCATCGAAGATATGGTGTTTGCTCAAAGCGAAACTATGCGTTGGCTCGAAGGCAAGCAACCTAAGAAGGTTATTGTTGTTCCAGGGCGAATAGTTAATGTCGTAATTTAACCTCCAAAACCAAACTGAAGTAAAAATCATTTTTATATACCATATTAGTTTTCCATTATGACACAAGCGAACGCTTTACCAGTTCGAACTCCCGTGAAAAAGAGTTCCTGGGCTGTAGCACGCGAGCTACTTATAATCTTTCTGGGTGTAGTATCGTACACCGTAGGTTGGACGGGTTTTATTCTATCACAGAACATTACATCTGGTGGTCTTGCTGGTATTACTACGGTTATTCAGATTGCAACGAATATACCAGCAACAATTCCTTATTACATCATTAACGGCTTTCTACTTATATTGGCCTTAGTGTTTTTAGGATGGCAGTTTTCGCTAAAAACAATTATTGGTGTAGGTATGCTGTTCCTAACTATACCTGTAGGGCAGGCATTGTTTACCGACCCTGTATTGCAGGCTGATGTGTACAATAATATTTGGGGATTTCTTCGGGAAACACTTCCAAATTTTGGTCCGCTATTAGTTCGCGACGAGCCATTTGTTGCTCTTTTACTTGGTTCAATTCTTTGTGGAATTGGGCTTGGTTGTGTATTTTCGGTTAATGGTTCAACAGGTGGAACCGATGTTATTGTAGCCATTATCAACAAGTACAAAAATATTTCGCTTGGTAGAGCTATGATTATGGTTGATGCCACTATTGTTGTTACTGGTGCTGTTATAAGCCACTATATGGGACCTAAATACGAATGGGATGTTGCTCTTGGCAAACTTGCCTTTTCGGTGGTTGAAATTGTTGTTTGTGCTCAAACTATGGATTTCTTCCTTAATAGTAACAAGCAAAGTGTTCAACTTTTTATTAATAGTTTGAAGAGTGAGGAAATAGCGTATGCTATAACACATCAGTTGCATCGAGGTTGCACACTATTACGTGCTGAAGGTGGTTTTAGCGGTAAGGAAGCTAAAGTTGTAATGGTTGTAGCTCGTAAGAATATGCTCCGACCCATTATGGATATTGTGCGAGCCGTAGATTCGAATGCTTTTGTATCGCAAGGGGTGGTTCATGGGGTTTACGGCGAAGGGTTCGACCCCATGCAAAATAAAAAAGAAGAAAAGAAGGCTTCGAAATAAAACCATTGAGCAATCTTTTGTTTTGTAATCCGTGGGGATGGCTTTTTTAGTAGCCCTTTCCCAAGAATATAAAACTAGGGATTAGTTAGCATGCTAGCTAGTCCCTTTTTTATGAACTTTGTAACTCAATAAACCGTCATAAATAATGATGAGAAAAAAAAGCCCAATTGGAACGAAAACACGAAAAACTCCGTTATTTAGTATTTTGCTCGTAATATCATTCCTAATACTTATTGGTTTGTTTTTTTTGTTCGTAAATCCCGAGGAGGCAAAGTTTTTCCCAAAATGCCCCTTTTATGCCATTACGGGTTACCAATGTCCAGGTTGTGGCTCATCGCGCGCAGTCTATAGCATAATGCATGGTAATTGGAAGCAAGCATGGCAACTTAACCCAGCATTATTTATTGGAGTAGTACTAATAATATTGTTATTGCTTGCGCAGTTTTTACGAAGTCGTTACACTATATGGTGGCGAATAGATCGTTTCTTCCGCTCAGAATGGTTTATATGGGGGCTATTTGTTAGTATTGTTTTATGGTGGATTTTTAGAAACATACACTAGGCATTATGGCAAGAGCAATGAACAAAGCCTAAACAACCCAATGGAAAAGTTCTATATTAGTCGCGTTTACGGTATGTTACTAGGGCAATAACCGAAAGTAGCAATGCTACTCCTGCCAAGATTAGTACATCTTGCCAAATGTCGGCTAATCCACTTCCGCGAAGGAATAATGCCCGCATATCAATTACGTAATAATATATGGGTAACCCTTTGGCGATAATTTGAGCCCATAATGGCATTCCCGTTACAGGTGTAAATATTCCACCAAGTAGAAGCACATTTATGAGAACAAAAATAATCATGAACATAAGTTGTTGTAATCTACTCGAATAGTTTGCAATAATAAGCCCAATACCCGTAAAAGATATTGCGTTCAATAGCGAGGTTATTTCTATTCCTAAAAAGCTTCCCTTGGGCCATAATCCATACAGTAACCCACCCATAACAATAAGTATAGGCATAATACCAGCAATAATAATCCAGTAGGGTAATGCTTTCGAAAGTAATACTTGGTAAGGTTTTACTGGTGTAACATTGAGTTGTTCAATTGTTCCATATTCTTTTTCCTGTACTATTCCAATAGCAGGCATCGTTATAGCTAGCAGTGTTACTAGTATAGTTATCATGCCTGGAACGATAAATTGTTTGTAGTTTTTGTTTGGATTGAATAGTGTTTTTTGATGGAACGAAACTCCAAATGAGCTACTATTGGGGTTAAATTTTGCAAGTATTTGCTGTTGGTATAGCATTACTATTTGTTGAGAATAGGCACTTGCCATAGCCCCTTTTGTTGCGTTTATTGAGTTTACTACAAGCTGTAAGTCGCTTCCATTGCCATTTATTATATTGCGCTCGAAGTCCTTTGGAAAGGTAATAACAACATCGGCTTTTCCCGCTTCAATTAAATCGTAAGCTTGGTTAAATGTTAGTATTGACTCAGCGTTGTCAACTGGAAGGAAATAACCTGTTTGAAAGAATTTTTGTTGTAATTCGCTACTAGTACTACTACGATCCTGATCGATTATTATGGTGTTTAAACTTTTAATATCCATTGTTGTAGCAAATGGAAGAATACCTATAATAATGATGGGGTATAGTGTATTCATTACAAATAACATAGGTGTATTTGCAATGAGTATAAACTCTTTTCTTAGCAGTTGACCAAACATGGCTATCTATTCCAAGCGGTTCTTAAAAGTTAGTACTGTTACTCCAATAAGGGTTAGAGCCATCCCTAGTAGAACAAAAATTTCGAGTTGAACATCTGCCCAACTTGCTCCCATTAGCATAAGTTCCTTTACACCTTGTATAAACCATGTTGCTGGAACTATTTGTGCTATGTAGAATAATATTCGTGGCATACTTTCAATGGGGAATAGCATCCCTGAAAGCATAGCAACAGGCAATAGTAACCCTGCACCACTTGATATTATGGCAAACAATTGGGAATTTGTAATGGTAGAAATAAACAGTCCTAGAAGAAGAGAAACAAGTATGAACAGCATCGACACGAATACGAGCGCCGATACTGATCCTAAAATAGGAACGTTCAGTACGTAGCGCGAAAGTAGCAGTATTGTTGCTATATTCACGCTACTTAACAAAAAGTATGGAACCGCTTTAGCTACAATAATTACGCCAGGGTGAACTGGTCCCGTAAGTAGTATTTCCATCGAGCCAAATTCCTTTTCACGAACAATACTTACACTGGTCATCATAGCACATATTATCATCAGTACGAGCCCCATAACGCCTGGAACAAAGTAGTACGATGCTTTCATTTCGGGGTTATAAAGCAAGGTAAGTTTCATTTCAATCCCTTTTTGTTGAACATCGCCTTTTTCTGTAGCTAAAGTCGTAAAATAGTTTTGAACTATTCCACCAATGCTAGCTAAACTAGCGGTTACCATGTTGGGGTCTACACCATCAATGGCAAGTTCCATTTGTGGTTTCGCTCTTTGTGCTAAGTGCTTTTCGAATTGTCCTTCGAAACGTAATATGGCATCGATTTTCATTTTTTTGAATAGAGCGTCATATTCCTTTGAAGGAGGTACAATATCAACTACTTTTACCGAATTACTGGCATTGAGTTGTTGTGCAAGCCTTGTTACAATTTCGTTCTTTTCAGGTGTAACTACAAGCAAACGAACTTCACCAACATCAGTAGTTAATGCAAACCCAAAAATAAGCACCAAAACAACAGGTAACCCAAGAATTATAGAAAGGGTTCGGTAGTCACGAAGTATGTGAAGGAATTCTTTACTAATAAATCGCCCCAACACTATAAACCATTGTCGGATTCGTCTGAGCGACATTTTTTGTGATCGCTTTTTAAACCTAACACGAACGTCCTTAGGCAGTAGCTTTAACCGCTTTGGAATACTAAGTTTTATGTTTTCTTTTTTTACCATAGCCTAGGTTAATCGCCTCGCTGTGCGGTTTGAGCTAAAATAAAAAACACCTCTTGCATGCTACTTACCCCATAGCGATCCTTTAATTCGTTGGGGGCTCCTAGGGCTTCAATCTTCCCATCTACCATAATCGAAACACGGTTACAATACTCGGTTTCGTCCATGTAGTGTGTAGTAACAAAAACTGTAATTCCTTCTTCGGTAGCATCGTAAATCATTTCCCAAAACCGCCTACGTGTAACAGGATCTACACCGCCTGTGGGTTCATCCAAAAAAACGATGCTAGGGTGGTGTAGTATGGACGAAGTAAACGCAACTATCTGGCGCATTCCTAGGGGTAATTTAGCTACGAGTTCATTTCGCTTGTCGTAAAAATGTAAGCGGTGTAATAACTCAGCCGACCTATCCATAATCTGACGCATACTCATACCATAAATCGAGCCAAATAGTCGTAGGTTATCCATTACGCTAAGCCGTTCGTATAGCGAAAAACGTTGGCTCATATAACCAATGGTTCTCTTTATTTTCTCTGGCTCTTTCCAAACATCAAAACCAGCAACTGTTGCACTTCCATTTGTGGGTTTCGATATTCCTGTAAGCATACGCATTGCTGTTGACTTTCCCGCTCCATTTGCTCCTAAAAAACCAAATATTTCCCCTCGTTTTACTTCAAACGATATGTGATCTACTGCTACAAAATTCCCAAACACTTTGGTAAGTTCCTTAGCTTCGATAACATTTTCACCGTTAAAATCGTGCCGTTTCCGTCCTATAAATCGCATCGTCTAAATAAGCGAATAAGTTTCTACTCGTTATCTTGTTGTGTTGCCTGAGCAAGAAAATAATCTTCAATGGTGGGGTTTATTGGCGTTATTTTAATATCGGTAAAGCCCGCTAGCTTTGCATTCCGTTCAATTTGGTTGAGGTCTATTGCATTGGGGGCGATAGTAATATGTAGCAAGTCGCCAAACGAAAAAGTAGAGTTTATACCCTTAAGTGAGCGCAAAAACTTTTGCAAGGCTCCTTTCTGTTGCGATGCTACACCATAAAGGGGATAAGGATAACTATTAATAAGTACATTAGGAGCATCGCTACTAATAATTTTTCCATCCTGCATAAGGGCAACTTTATCGCAACGCAACGCTTCGTCCATATAGGGTGTTGAAACTATTATTGGCATTCGTTCCTCTGTGCGTAAGCGCGAAAGTATATCCCAAAAAACTTTACGCGACACGGGGTCTACTCCTGTTGTTGGTTCGTCCAGAAAAAGTATTTCGGGGCGGTGAACCAATGCGCAACACAAGGCAAGTTTTTGTTTCATACCCCCCGAGAGTTTTCCTGCCTTACGTTTTCCGAATGGAGCTAGTTGTTCGTAAATATCGGCAAATAGCGCATAGTTTTCTTTCACAGTGGTACCATATAGTGTTGCAAATACTTTTAGGTTTTCGTTTACAGTAAGATCTGTATAAAGAGAAAAACGCCCAGGCATATAGCCAATAAGGTGCCGTAGTGTTCTGAATTTTTTTACAACATCTAGACCTAGAACTTCGGCATATCCTTCGTTCGGCTTTAGTAAAGTAGTAAGCATTCGTATAAGGGTTGTTTTTCCTGCTCCATCAGCTCCAATAAGTCCAAAAAGCATTCCTTTCTCAACTTTTAGCGATACATTATCAACGGCTGTGAAAGTTGCCCCAAATTTTTTTGTTAGCCCCTCGCACTTAACCGCATAGTATATATTACCCTTATTCCACATCTTGTTTCGGAAGAATTGCTTTACCGTATTGACCTATTTTTATATAGCCATCATTAGCCACTTTTACTTTTGCTGGGTATATAAGGGTTGAACGCATCGACGAGGTTTGTATGTTTTTTGGCGTAAACTCGGCTTCTTCGCCAATCCACGTTATCGTTCCTTCATATTGCCTATCATCATTGCCTCCCATATCGTTGTACACTTCAACTTTATCGCCAATTTTAATTCTACTAAGTTGTTCGGGGTTTAGGTATATGCGTAGTATTAAGTGATTTAGGTTAGCCATTTTAAGTAGGGGTCTGCCGGCTCCTGTAAGTTCGCCTTGGTGTACATAAGTTGTTAGTATTACGCCCTCGATAGGTGCCTTTATAGTTGAACGGGCAATCATTTCATCGATTTGGGCAACCTGAGCATCAAGTGCGGAAGAGGTACCAAGCGACCCTCCATTTTGTTTTTGAACTTGTTGTAATGCTGCAGCCTTTTGGGCTTTTACAGCATCCAACTTCGTTGTTATCTCGTCTAGTTTACTTTTTGCTAATACTTCTTCCTTAACCAAACGCTCAATACGCACTTTTTCCTTTTCTAAAGCATTTATTTGCACGTCTAACGCTTCGGTTTGCACACTAGGTGAAACAACTCCTGCAGTTCTGGCCGTTTGTTGCTGTTTTTGAACGTATTCGCGTTGGTAACTCATAAACAATGTATCTATTCGTGCAATAATATCGCCTTTTTTAAGTTGGTCGCCTTCGCTAACCTTCATGTAATCGATATTCCCATCTACGGGCGAGGATACAAGTACAGTTTCTGCTTCAAAAATACCTTGTGCTTCGGCAAACTTATCCTTTTTCTTACATGAACAAAGTCCTAATTATATGAACAATGTTACAGATAAGAATATGCCTATTGTTGAGGTTATGATTCTAGTCATATGCTTAAGTTATACCTAGGGCCACTATTTTAAAGCCCATTCTACTTGTTGCAAAGATATGCTTTTTCCTTGACCCCTTTCCCCCTCCTCTACTATTTCCTATCCTTTTTTCAAAGAGTCTACTTTTCCTGATGATTCTATAACTAGTAGTGTGCTAGATCTATTTTTTCTTTCGAGTAAAAATATAAATTACAGAGTAAGCTCAATTAAAAGTTTCGATGGTTTTATATTTATACTCACAAGTAAAATAGCCAATTTGTTGTACAAGTCTTAGTTACGGTGTTTCTATTTTGAGACCTTTGCACGGTAGCAAATCACAATTATAGGTTATTATCTATTTGGTAATAAATGGATTTATTCGTATAAGTATAGTAAAATGAAATGAATATGGTGCACAGTACAACTCAACGAACGAAGAGCTAAGCTTTGCTGATGGAATTGTAGGGGCAGACCTCAAGTGTCTGCTCGCCATCGTATCGTAATTTATTACCGATGGGGGTGGTTCGATGGGTTACAACCGATACATCATTATTTTGTTCAAGTTCTTTTTTATTTTCGTCCTGATGAAAAGAGACCTTTGAAAAATAAGGAGTATGAGTTTAGCCCCTCTAATTGGGGGCTAT